>CAYHCR010000365.1:0-4809 GCA_964354895.1 uncultured Myxococcales bacterium
CTCCAGCAGCTGGTCGGGGACAGCAGCGCAGTTGATCTGCAGAAAGGGCCCCTGCGCCCGCGCGCTCGCGCCGTGGATCGCGCGCGAGACGACGTCCTTGCCCGAGCCGCTCTCGCCCTCCAGCAGGACCGTGGCGTTGCCGCTCGCGGCCACGCGCGAGACCAGCGAGCGCACGCTCGCCATCGCCTGGCTCGCGCCGACGATCGGGCTGTCGCCGCCGGACTCGACCGCCGGCAGGCCTGCGATCGCCCGCCGCGTGCGCGCCGACTCGAGGGCCCGCTCCACCGCCTCGTCGAGCGCCTGCAGCGCGAAGGGCTTGACCAGGAAGTCGTGCGCCCCGTGCTTCATGGCGCCGACCGCGACGTCCACCGTGCTGTGCGCGGACATCATCACGACCGCGATCCCCGGCTGCAGCGTGGAGGCCCGGCGCAGGACCTCGACGCCGTCGATCCCGGGCAGGCGCACATCCAGCAGCACGACGTCGAACGGGTGCTCCGAGAGCTGCGCGAGCGCCTCTTCGCCGGTCTCGACTGCGACGGTGTCGTAGCTCTTGCGCGAGAGCCGCTCCTGCAGCGACCAGCGCAGGAGCTTCTCGTCCTCGACGATCAGGACGCGGGAACCCGCGGGGCTCATGTCGTCTCCTCGGGCGGCGCGAGGCGCAGCCAGACCCGGAACGTGGTGCCGCCTTCGGGCGGGCAGAGGAAGTCGATCTCACCGCCCTGCTCGTCGAGGACGCGCTGGCAGATCGCGAGGCCGAGGCCGTGGCCTTCGCGTTTGGTCGTGAAGAACGGCTCGAAGAGGCGCTCCCGGACCTCCAACGGCACGCCGGGTCCGGTGTCCGCAAAGCGGACCATGATCCGGCCGTCGTCGACGCCCGAGCGGATCGTGAGCGTGCCGCCCGTCTCGCCCATCGCCTGCACGGCGTTGAGGCCCAGGTTCAGGAAGACCTGCTCGAGCAGGGAGGGATCCGTGAAGGCGGCGGGCAGGTCTGCGGCGAGCTCCGGGACGACCGTCACCTTGGCCTTTCCTCGGTGCCGGTCGAGCAGAAAGACGATCGAGCCGAGCGTCGCGTTGACGTCCGTGCGGCGCAGCGTGGCGCGCGGCGGCCGCGCGAAGGAGAGCATGCCCTCCATGGTCTTCGCGACGCGGTCGAGCTGGTGGCGCATCTCGGCGACGACCTCGCTCTGGCGCGGGGAGCCGACGAGGTCCTCCTGCAGCAGCTCCAGCGCGGTGGAGCAGCCGGCGAGCGGGTTCTTGATCTCGTGCGCGAGGCCCGTAGCCAGCTGGCCGATGCTCGCGAGCCGATCGGCGCGGACCATGCTGGCCTGGTAGGCGCGCTCGAGCTCCTCGCGGCTGCGGTGGAGCGCGGCGAGCGTGAGGTCGAAGCGGCGCGCGGCCTCGCCGAGCTCGTCGGGCCGGCCCTCGTCGGCGCGCACCGTGAGATCGCCGGCCTCCGCGCGGCGCATCACGCCGACGATCCGCTGCAGCGGGTGGATCGCCTCGCGGCCGAGCAGCCAGTAGGCGATCCCGATCAGCAGGACGAGCGCCGGCGTCGTGCTCGCCGCCAGCGTCTGCGCGAGCGTCGTGCGGGCGCGGGCGACGCCCCGGTCGTCGTAGCGCAGCTCGAGCCACGCGACCGTCTCGTCGGGCCGGCCGTGGCAGGAGGTGCAGGCGCTCGCGACCGGCAGCGGCGAGAGCATCGCGCCGGAGTCAGGACCGAGTCGCCGGTAGGTCGGTCCCTGGACTTCGCGCACGTCGGGCCACGAGAGCGAGCCGACGTAGGCCGCGTGAGACGAGAAGAGCACCCGGCCGTCGGCTGACAGCACGTTGATGAGCTCGACGTCGCGGCGGTGGAGCGTGCCGACCTCCAGGAAGCGGGAGGTCTGGCCGAGCTGGCCGGCGTCGACGAGGTTCGCGAGCCCGGCCGTGAGCACGCGCGAATAGACCTCGATCCGATCGCGCTGCGCCCGCTCGACCGCGCCGCCGTAGAGCACGACCGAGGCGGCCACCATCGCCGCCAGCGTCAGCGCGAAGAAGAGCACCGTCGGCAGCAGCACGCGCGCGCGCAGGCTGCCGTCGAGCCGGCGGAAGAGCCGGACGGGCCAGGCGGCGCGGGGTGCGGGCGAGGGGCTGGACGGGGACGACACGAGGGGCCTCTGGCGACACGTTCTGCAAGTTCGGGCCATCTCGCTGGAGGACCGGATTTCATAACGAAATATCCACGATTTTGGGCCGACGAGGGCGCTCCAGCGACGCGCGCCCCCGGCCGGGGCCCGCGGCTGTATTCGACTGGAGCGCGAACGCGGCGCGCCTCCGTCGAGGCGGCGGCGAAGATCCTGCGGAATACGGGAGCAGGCGCTGTCAGAAATCTGGCACGCGGCATGCTTCGTCCGGCCTGACGACGAAACCCAACTGCGTCGCGGGCCCCCGATGGCCGCTGCGAGAGGTCGGCCGGCGATGATCGGTGCAGGCAAGGCGAAGCTCCTGCGCGGGCTCCCCGCGATTCTCGCGCTCGGTCTGTTTTTCGCCCCCGCAGAAGCTGCGTCGGACGCGGCGGCGTGCCTGCAGTGCCACGACAAGCTCGGGGCGAAGAAGCCGGTCGCCGACCACGCGACCTTCTCCGGCGGCGGCTGCTTCGACTGCCACGCGATCGATCCCGCGGGGCCCGCCAGCGTCTGCGGCGGCGCCGAGGGCAAACGCTGGCGCACCGAGCTGCAGGCCGGCCGCGGCTGCCTCGAGTGCCACCGGGACGCGGACCAGCTCAAGGCCGACGCGCCAAAAACAGCGAAGCTGCACTCCGGCGTCGGCGGCGCGCTCTGCCTCGGCTGCCACTCGCCGCACGGCACCGACCAGCCCGCCGCCGTGCTCAAGGAGGGCTCGCCGCTCTGTCTGACGTGCCACGGGCCGGACGCCAGATCACCTGCAAAGGTGCGCATCGACAAGAAGGCGCCCGGCACGCACAAGGTGCTCAAGAAGGTCGACTGCCAGGACTGCCACGAGGCCGGCCACGCCAGCGCCTTCCCGAAGATGCTCCCGAAGCCCGTGGGTGAGGGCTGCGTGGAGTGCCACGACGCGCCCGTCGCGAAGGTCCTGCACACGCCCGCGAAGAACGGGCAGTGCACCGGCTGCCACGATCCGCACGCGAGCCCCAACGCGCTGCTGCTGCGCGCGGAGGGCAAGGCGCTCTGCCTGCGGTGTCACTCCGTCGACTCGCCGGAGGGCGAAGGCGCGGCGGGGCCCAAGTTCCGGCTCGATCTCAAGCGCCCCGGCGTCCACAAGGCGCTGCGCAAGATGGACTGTCAGGACTGCCACGTGAGCGGCCACGGCGGCGACGTCGAGGGGCTCATCCAGAAAGCAGTGCCGGCGCTCTGTTACGACTGCCACGATCCCGTCGGCGAGAAGACCAGCGTGCATGAGCCCGTGAAGAAGGGCGAGTGCAGCAAGTGCCACGACCCGCACGTCGGCGAGGACGGCGCGCTGCTGCGCAAGCGCGCGGACGAGCTCTGCTTCGACTGTCACCCGCCGGAGAAGCTCGTGCCGCAGCACGTCGGCCACGCGCCGGTGCTCGAGGGGCAGTGCGTGCGCTGCCACGAGGCGCACGCCAGCGACAACAAAAAGCTGCTCAAGGGGACCGGCAACGCGTTCTGCAAGGGCTGCCACGACGCGGCCGGCGCGCCGTTCGAGGGCATGCCTCGGCCGTCGGGCCGGATCACCTGGAAAAAGAAGGTCAACCACAAGGCGATCGGCCAGGAGGGCTGCAAAGGTTGCCACGTCGAGGGGCACGGCGGCGAGCAGCCCAAGCTCCTGAACAAGCCGCCCGCAGAGCTGTGCGCCGAGTGTCACGACACGCCGGAGGCGCAGCGCTACACGCACGGCGCGCTCAAGAACGGCGACTGCGCGGTCTGCCACGATCCGCACACCTCGGACCTGCCGAACCTGCTGCGCAAGGAGAAGAGCGCGGAGCTCTGTTTCCTCTGCCACCAGGACGACGTGACGGGCCGCAAGGTGACGCACAAGCCGGTCGCGGAGGGCAAGTGCGACGAGTGCCACGATCCGCACGGCTCGCCGTACCCGTTCAGCCTGATCAACGGCAAGGGTGCACAGGTCTGTCGCGCCTGCCACGACGCGGTCGATCAGGGGCGCAACAAGCACAAGGCGCTCACGCGCGCCGGCTGCACCGGCTGCCACGACGCGCACGGCGGGCCGAACGAATTCCTGCTGGTGAAGAAGACCAACGACCTCTGCCGCAGCTGCCACGAGAAATTCGGCGACGGCGCGCACGTGACCTCGCTCGCGGCTGCCGGCCACCCGATCAGCGGCGTCCCCGATCCGCGCCACAAGGAGCGCGAGCTCACCTGCGCGAGCTGCCATGACCCGCACAGCTCCAGCAGCCCCAAGCTGCTGCGGTTCGGCGAGGACGCGATGGAGTCCTGCTCGAGCTGCCACGGCGACAAGACCGGCAAGCACCCTGAGATGAAGGACCTGACGCGCAGGCCCGTGCCGCCGACGCCGTTCGCCGCGCCGGACTTCGTGCCGCCGCCGGGCAGCACCGCCGCCGCGACCCCCACCGGGAGCCCCTGATGTTCTCGCCTGCACTCCTGCTCACGCTGCTCGCCGCCGTGGAGGCGCCCGTCGCGCGGGTGGACGGCGTGGAGATCACCGCCGAGCAGCTGCGCGGCCGCATCGCGCAGACGCGCTCGGCGGGCGGAGAGGTCGCGCCCGACGCGATCCTGCAGGACCTGATCAACGAGGCGCTGCTCGCGAAGGAGGCGGAGAAGGCCGGGCTCGGAAAGGCGGCGGCCGTGACGG
>CAYHCR010000366.1:0-4790 GCA_964354895.1 uncultured Myxococcales bacterium
TCACCGCCGCGACGAGATCCTTCATCGTCGCCGCGATCACGCGCACGTCGACCTTCTGCGTGCGCCCGTCGCCGACCGGCCGGATCTCCTCCTCCTGTAGCACGCGCAGCAGCTTCACCTGCATCGAGGGCGGCAGCTCGCCGACCTCGTCGAGGAAGATCGTCCCGCCGTCGGCGTCCGCGAAGAGCCCCTTGCGGTTCTTCGAGGCGTCGGTGAACGCGCCCTTCACGTGGCCGAAGAGCTCGCTCTCCATCAGCGACTCGGGGATCGCCCCGCAGTTCACCGCCACGAACGGCTCGCGCAGGCGCGGCGAGAGCTCGTGCAGCGCGCGCGCGACGAGCTCCTTTCCGGTGCCCGACTCGCCCGTCACCAGCACGGTGGTCTTCACCGGCGCGATCTTGCGGATCTGCCGCCCGAGCTCCTGCATCGGCGCGCTCTCGCCGACGATCGCGGAGAGCCCCTTCTCCTGCGCGAGCTCGGCGCGCAGCCGCCGCACCTCGCGCGAGTAGCGATCCCGCTCCTCGGCGAGGCGCAGCTTGAGCACGAGCTCGTCGGGCTTGAAGGGCTTGCTCACCCAGTCGATCGCGCCGGCCTTCATCGCCTCGATCGCGAGCTCCTGCGAGCCGTACGCGCTCATCACGACGAACGAGGTCTCCGGCGCGATCACGCGGCCCTGCTTCACGAGCTCGATGCCGGTCATCCCCGGCATGCGCACGTCCGTCACGACGACGTCGTAGGAGCGCGCCTCGAGCTCGCGGATCGCCTCGGCCCCGGACGCGACCGCGCGGACCGTGAAGCCGCGGTCCTGCAGGAAGACGAGCAGCACGTGGCGCATCGACTCTTCGTCGTCGGCGACCAGGACATTGCGGAAGGACATTGGCTCAGACCCTACCATCGGCCGTCGGACGGCCGGTCGCGACCCGCAGTTCGATCGAGAAGCAGGCCCCGCGCTCCGGCGCGTTGGCCGCGTGGATGCGCCCGCCGAACGCCTCGACGAGCGAGTGGCAGATGGCGAGCCCCAGCCCCGTGCCCTGCCCCGGCTCCTTCGTCGTGAAGAACGGGTCGAAGAGCTTGGGCAGCGCGTCAGCGGCGATCCCCGGGCCCTCGTCGCGGACCTCGAGCCGGACGCGCGCGCCGAGCGGCCCGTCCTGCGCGCGGCGACGCCCGTCGTCCTTCGCCTCGACGACGCGCGCCTCGAGGTGGACGACGCCGGCGCCGCCCATCGCGTCCGCCGCGTTCACGAGCAGGTTCAGCAGCACCTGCTGCAGGTAGTGATCGTCCGCCAGGACGGCGGGCAGCTCTGCCGGAATGCCCTCGACGCGCACCTGCACGTCGCGGAACCGGCGCTGCGTGCTCACGAGCCGCACGGTGCGCTCGACGCAATCCCGCAGCGAGAGCGGCTCGATCTCGCCCCCGCGGCCCGGCCGCGCGAAGTCGAGCAGATCGCGGACGATCCGGTCGATGCGCCGGACCTCGCGCTCCATCCGCTCGACGTAGTCGCCGACGGACGGCGCCGACGGCTTGAGCTTGAGCAGCTCGAGGTAGCCGAGGATCGCGGCGAGCGGGTTCCCGATCTCGTGCGCGACGCCCGCCGAGAGCCGGCCCACCGTGGCGAGCTTCTCGCTGCGCACCATGGCGTCGCGCGCCTCGGCGAGCGCGCGGTTGACGCGCTCGAGCTCGATGATCTTGGCCTCGGCCCGATCGTGCTCGCGGTCGAGCCGCTCCCGCATCCGGTCGAACGCCGTGCCGAGCCGGCCGAGCACCGGCCCCTGGTCGGAGAGCAGCGGCGTCTCCTCGCGGCCGAGCCGCTCCGTGGCGGAGAGCAGCCGCTCCGCGGGCCGCGCGACCACCCGGACGAGCACGGTGTAGATCAGCAGGAACAGCGCGAACGAGGAGAGCGCGATCAGCCCGAGCCCGAGCCGGACGAGCAGCTCTGCGCGGGACGCCGGCCCGTCGACGCGGCGCTCGAGCTGCACGGAGAGCATGCGCTCGCCAAGCCGCACGCGCGCGCCGTCCGGGTCCCCCTCCACCGGCGCGTCGAGCCGCGCGAGGAAGCGCACCGCGCGACGATCGGACAGCTCTGCTGCGACGCGCTCGACGCACGCTTCGGGGGTCGCGTCGTCCGCACACCTTCCGGCGATCGCCGCGGCCACCGTCTGCAGGAGCAGCATACGTTCCGCCCGCGCCTGCCCCGCGACGCCCCGCGCCACCAGCGGCGCGAGGACCGACGCGGAGAGCGCCGCGGCGACGAGCGCGAGCAGCGCCGCCCAGAGCGCGAGCTGCGCGCGCAGCGAGAGCCGGGCCTCCGCGCTCACGCCTCACCCGAGCGCGACGAGGAGCGCCGGCGAGCGCCCCGCACCACGCCGACGCGCCCCAGGTCCGCCGCGCTCGACATGGCCTTCAGCCTGCGCCGAGGAGCGTGAGGTACCAGGCCACGAGCGCCTCGCCGAAGAACAGGTACTCGGCCGCCGCCAGCGCGAGGAACGGCCCGAACGGCAGCGCCGTCGCCGAGGGCGGCTCCCACGCGTCGGTCTCCGCGTCGCCGGTCGGCTTGGGCGGCGGCGCCCGCTTCGCCAACAAGATCAGCAGGCCGCCGACGAGCGAGCCCTGCAGGGAGGCGAGCAGGACGACCGGCAGCAACGCAGACAGACCCAGCCACGCGCCGATCATCCCGAGGAGCCAGACGTCGCCCTCCCCCATCGCCTCCTTCTTGAGGATCTTCTCCGCGACGAAGCCGATCACGACGAGGGACGCGCCGCCCGCGAGCGCGCCGAGCAGAGAACCCAGCGGCTCCGGGCCGCCGGGCAGGAACGACGCCGCCAGCCCGAGCACCGCGAACGGGATCGTGATCTTCCGCGGGAGCAGCCAGTGATCGAGATCGATGTAGGTCAGCGCGACGAGCGCCGCCAGGAACGCGAACGCCGCGAGCGCCCACGGCAAGGGTCGCAGCCGCTCCACGCAGGCCACCGCGAGCAGCGCGCCGGAGGCCTCGACGAGCGGATAGCGGACCGGGATCGGCAGCTTGCAGCCGCGGCACTTCGCGCGGAGAAGGAGCCAGGAGAGCAGCGGGAGGTTGTCGAACCACCGGATCGCGCGCTTGCAGCGCGGGCAGCGCGAGCCCGGCGAGGCGATCGACTCGCCCTTCGGGACCCGCGCGATGACCACGTTGAGGAACGAGCCGACGGCCGCGCCGAAGACGAACGCGAACGTGACGAGGTACCAGCGAGGCAGTTCGAGCTCCACGCGGTCAGTCCTGCTGCTGCGACATCGGCCGCGACGCGCCGGTCTCTTCCGCGCGCCGCATGAAGAGCTCCTCGAGCGACTCCCGGTGGCGCGCGATCGTCACGATGCGGGCGCCGGCCGCGGCGAGTCGGCGGACCGCGTCGTCCGCGACGGCCTCGTCGCCGAAGGTCAGCGCCACGCCTTCGCCGCTCGGCACTGCGCGGATCGCCTTCGCCTTGAGCTCCGCGCCGAGCGCCTCCGGCACCTGCTCCGCGACGACGTCGACCGCGCGGCTCTTCGCCTGCAGCAGCTGGTCGAGCCGGCCGTACTCGCGCAGCTTCCCGCCGAGCAGCAGGGCCACGCGGTCCGCGATCGCTTCGACGTCCGGCAGGATGTGGGACGAGAAGAAGACCGTCTTTCCCTCCTCCTTCATCCGGAAGATCACGTCGCGGACCTCCTTGCGGCCGACCGGATCGAGCCCGCTCATCGGCTCGTCGAGCACCACGAGCGCCGGGTCGTTCACGAGCGCCTGCGCGATCCCCGCGCGCTGCACCATGCCCTTGCTGAAGCGGCGCAGCGGCAGGTCGATCGCCTTGCTCAGGCCGACGAGCTCGACGAGCGGCGCCGTGCGCGCTGCGATCTCTGCGTTCGTCATGCCGCAGAGCTTCCCGGCGAAGTGCAGCAGCTCGCGTGGCGTGAGGAAGTCATGGAAATACGGGTTCTCGGGCAAAAACCCGATCCGCGCCCGCGCAGACGGCGTGGGGATCGGCAGATCGAAGATGCGGGCGCTGCCGGAGGTAGGAAAGATCAGCCCCATCAGCATCTTGATCGTCGTGCTCTTCCCTGCGCCGTTGGGCCCGAGGAAGCCGACGATCTCACCCGCCTGGACCTCGAGATCGAGCTCGTCGACCGCGCGGACCGGCCTGCGCCGCACGCCCACCTCGAACACCTTGGTCAACTTCGACATCACGAGGATCGTCTCGGCCATCGGGCCTCCTCTCCGCGCGCCAGCGAGCGCTGGCAGGACGGTACACGCGGTGGTTCAGGCTCGCCAAGCGCTCTATCGCGGCCACCTCATCTGCGCGACGGTGCCAATCTTGGTCGGCGCCGACTGACGGTTTTGGTCAACGGTCACATCCCGGGCGGTACCAACCAACGTGATTCCAGCCGCTTGCATCTATTCTAGCCGTGGCACGCCACTTGAATCAAGCTCCGCTCGTCCGCAGCCAACGAGCAGAGCGCCTGTCGGCTGGCGGGTCACAGTCCCTCCGATCGTCCCACTCGTACGATCGAACCCAGGAGCGTACCTCCATGATTCGCAAGAACGCCCGCGGCTTTACGCTGATCGAGCTCATGATCGTCGTCGCCATCATCGGCATCCTCGCCGCGATCGCGATCCCGAACTTCCTCAAGTACCAGCTCCGCGCCAAGTCGGGCGAGGGCGCCACGAACACCACGGCGATCAAGACCTCCGAGATCACCTACTTCGGCACGCGCGACAGCTTCACCGACACGAGCGCGAACCCCAATGCCGCGCCGAGCAACCAGAAGGTGTCGTTCGACCCGGC
>CAYHCR010000367.1:0-4785 GCA_964354895.1 uncultured Myxococcales bacterium
ATCGAGAGCGGGAAGAAGAAGCAGCCGCCCTCGATGCACGACTGGTTCGCGGGACACCCGGCGTCGGAGGCGCAGCCCCCGGGGTTTCCGCAGCGGCCGTTCACGCACTGCAGGCCGAAGAGGCAGTCCGCGGCGGTGTCGCAATACAGCGGCGGGATGCAGCGATCGGCGGCGCAGAAGAAGCCGTCGAGGCACTCGAGGCTGCTGGCGCACGCGAACGGCTGGCAGGAGAAGGCGTCGCAGCGTCGGCCTGCGGCGCACTCCTCGTCCGCGATGCAGGCCGGCGTCGGGTAGCAGGTGCCCTCGCCGCAGAGCGTGCCGGCGGGGCAGTCGGCGTCGGCGCCGCAGCCCACCACCGTGCCGCATTCATCGCCGATGCAGGTCTCGCCAGCCGGACAGTCCTGCTGGGTGAGGCAGGCGGTGGCGGGGTGGCAGGCTGCGACGAGGCGATCGCAGACCTCGCCGGCCGGGCAGTCGGCGTCGGCGCGGCACTCGCCGGTCGGCACGCAGCGCTGTACGACACACTGCTCGAAGGCGCCGCAGTCGCCGTCCACCGTGCAGGTGCCGCCGAAGGCGCAGGTGCCGGCGTCGCAGACGGTGCCGGCGGGGCAATCGCCCAGGTTCCGGCAGGGCTGGGCGAGGACGCAGGCGCCGTCGACGCAGGCGCCGCCCGCGCAGTCCGCGTCGTTCGCGCAGCGGGGCGCGAAGAGGCACCGGCCGTCGACGCAGGCGTGGCTCGGCGGGCAGAGGAGCGCGGCGCCGCTGCAGCTCCCGCCGTCGCACGCGCCGCCGACGCAGGTGTCGCCGGCGGGGCAGTCGGCCTCGCCGAAGCAGACGCCGCGGAAGAAGCACCGCTCATTGTCGCAGCCGAAGCCCGCGCCGCAGTCGGCGTCGACGCGACATTCGGGCGCCGGGCCGCAGAAGCCGAGCTCGCAGACGAGGCCCGCCGCGCAGTCCCGATCGATCGCGCAGCCGCCGGGCGGGAGCTGCACGCACGCGCCGTTGACGCACGTCTCTGCGTTCAGACAGTCCTGCGGCCCCGTGCAGCCGGCCGCGCCGCGGCACTCGCCGGCGACGCAGCGCGCGCCGGCGCCGAGGAATTGACAGTCGCGGTCGCGGCCGCAGACGAGCGGCGGCCAGCAGTCGCCGGACTGGCAGGACCAGCCGGCGGGGCAGGCGGCGTCGTCCACGCAGCTCGTCGCGACGCACAGGGCGAAGTCGCAGCGCTGGCCGGCGGGGCACTCGGCGTCGCCGTTGCACTGCGGCGCGATCCGGCAGATGCCGCCCTGGCACGTGGTGCCCGCGCCGCAGTCGACGTCCTGGATGCAGGGCTGCACGGACTGGCAGGCGCCGTCGAAGCAGAAGCCGTCCGGCTGGCAGTCTCGGTGCTGCTGGCAGCCGACCGGGGCGGCGCACGTGCGGGTCAGGAGCTCGCACTGCTGGCCGGCCGGGCAGTCGCCGTCGTTGAAGCAGCCGCCGACGGCCGCGCAACTCCCGAAGGCGCACTGAGAGCCCGCAGCGCAGTCGGCGTCGACGACACACTCCGGCTGAGCGACGCACTGGCCGTTCGCGCAGATCGAGCCGCCGGGGCAGTCGCTGGTGAAGCGGCAGCCGCCGAGCAGCGGGACGCAATGCTGCGCCTCACACGCCTCGCCGGGGGCGCAGTCGGCGTCGGTGAGACACTCGGGCACGAGGAGGCACGCGCCGTCCGCGCACGCGGCGCCGGCGGGGCAGTCGGCGTCGGTCACGCAGCCGGCCCGGGGCATACATGCGCCCGCGGCGCAGCGCTCCGACACCGCGCAGTGCAGATCGCTGGTGCAGCCCGCGCGCGGCACGCACGCGCCGGCCTCGCAGGACTCACCCGGGCCGCACTGCAGATCGCCCTGGCAGCCGCCGGAGTCCTGGCAGAAGCCAAAATTGCAGACGCGGCCCCGGCTGCAGTCCGCGTCGACGTCGCAGTCGCCGGGCGGCAGCGGGACGCAGGCGCCCGCGATGCACGTCGCGCGGTCGCAGTCGGCGTCGGATCGGCACCCGTCCGGCTCCTGGCAGAGGTGCTGCAGGCAGCGCAGCTCGAAGGGGCAGGCGGCGTCGCTCTCGCAGACGATCGGCGGGAAGCAGACGTCGCCGGCGCAGCTCCAGCCGGCCTCGCAGTCCGCGTCCTGCGCGCAGGAGAAGGGCTGGCAACGCTGAAAGTCGCAGCGCTGGCCGACGGCGCACTCGGCGTCCGTCACGCAGTCGGGGATCGCGAAGCAGACGCCGGCGTCCGCGCAGAAGCTCCCGGCGGGGCAGTCGGCGTCGGCGCGGCAGAAGGTGAAGGGCTGGCAGACGCCGGTCACACACCAGGCGGCCGCGCCGCAGTCCTCGTCCACGCGGCAGTTCTGCCGGTCGATGCACGTGCGCGTGGTGAAGTTGCAGACCTCGCCGGCCGCGCAGTCGGCGTCGACGCCGCAGCCCGGCTCGTCGACGCAGCGGCCGTCCACGCAATTGAGCCCCCCCGCGCAGTCGGCCTCGGTCGCGCAGGCGAGCGTCACGCACGCGCCCGCGGCGCACCGCTCGGTCACGGCGCAGTCGGCGTCGGCCGTGCAGCCGGGCAGCGCGACACACGCGCCGTCCATACATGCGAAGCCCGACGCGCAGTCGTCGTTCGTCGTGCAGCCGCAGTCAGGCAGCGGCGCCGTGCAGAGCCCGTCGGCGCAGAAGGAGCACGGCCCGGCGCGCTCGGCGCACGAGGCGTCCGTGTCGCAGCCCATGCAGCCGGGCACGCCGAGGCAGGCGCCGTCGACGCACGCTTCGCACGCGCCGCAGTCGGTGGCGTCGGCGCAGGCGTCGCAGCCGGGCGTCGCGAGGCAGGCGCCGTCCACGCAGGCCTCGCAGGTGCCGCACTCGGCGTCGAGCGTGCACGGGAGCTGGCAGCCGGGGACTCCGACGCAGGTGCCGTCGGCGCACGACGCGCAGCGGCCGCACTCGGCGTCGTTCACACAGCCATCGCCGCAGCCGGGCACCGCGAGACAGGCGCCCTCCGCGCACGACTCGCACGCCCCGCACTCGGCGTCGCTCGTACAGGCGCCGGGCCGCACGCACGCGCCATCGACGCAGAAGCGCCCGCCCTCGCAGTCGGCGTTGCTCGAACACTCGCCGCCGGGATCGACGCAGGCGCCTGCGGCGCAGACGAGCGGCAGCGGACAGTCGACGTCCGAGGCGCAGGCGGGCGGGGCGGACGAGACCTCGCCGACGGGCGTGCGGCCACAGGCGGCGGCGAACACGAGCGGCAACAGCAGGGCGAGGCGGCGCATGAGAGCTCCCGGGGAAGCGACGAGGATCGCACGACACGGCCGCGACCCAAACCTCGAAAGTCCGGGATCCGCGCCGATGTGGGCGGCGGGGCCGAGTCCTGCGCGGAGCGCAGCGCGACGGCGTAGAGTCCGGGCCCTTGTGGGAGGCGGCATGCGCGAGGCGAGCTGGCAGGAGCTTCTGAGGCGGGCGGGCGAGCTGCGGGATCTGACGTCGGTGCTCGGTGTGCTGACGTGGGATCAGGAGGTCTGCCTGCCGAAGGGCGGCAACGACGCGCGCGCGGCGCAGGCGGCCGCGATCCAGGCGATCCAGCACGAGCGCCTCTGCGATCCGAAGCTCGGCGAGCTGCTCGCGGAGGCGAGCGACACGGAGCACCAGCGTACGGTCGTCCGACTGCTGACCCGCGAGCGGGACCGCGCGACGAAGCTGCCGGAGCGGCTCGTGCGGGCGCTCGCGGAGGCGCAGGGCAAGGCGGTCCACGCGTGGCGACAGGCGCGCTCCGACGACGACTTCCCGGCCTTCGAGCCCCACCTGACGGGGCTGCTCGCGCTGCGACGGGAGCAGAGCGACGCGCTCGGCCACGACGGCGAACGGTACGACGCGCTGCTGGAGAACTTTGAGCCGGGGATGAAGACGGCCCGCCTCGCGCCGATCCTCGAGGATCTGGAGCGGCGACTCGTACCGCTCGTACAGGCGGTCGCGGCCGCGCCCCCACCGGCCGGGCGCTTCGAGCCGGCCGGCGGCTTCTCCGAGGAGGGTCAGTGGAAGCTCACGCTCGAGCTGCTCGAGGCGATCGGCTTCGATCTGAACCGCGGCCGGCAGGACAAGAGCACGCACCCCTTCACGGACGGCATCCACCCGACCGACGTGCGGGTGACGACGCGGCTCACGGAGGCGCAGCCCTTCACGGCGATCTTCGGCACGCTGCACGAGGGCGGCCACGGCCTCTACGAGCAGGGCCTGCCGCTCGCGCACGCGCGCGACCCCATCGGCCAGGCGACGAGCATGGGGCTGCATGAGTCCCAGAGCCGGCTCTGGGAGAACGTGATCGGTCGCAGCCACGCCTTCTGGGAGCGGTGGCTCCCCAGAGCCGCAGAGCTGCTCCCGGCGCTGCGGGGGGTCTCCGTCGACGCCTTCTACGCCGCGATCAACCGCGTCGATCGTGGCTGGTGCCGCGTCGAGGCCGACGAGCTGACCTACAACCTGCACATCCTCGTGAGGTTCCGGCTCGAGCGCGCGATGCTCTCCGGCGGGCTCCAGGTGGCAGAGCTGCCCGGCGCCTGGAACGACGCGTACGAGCGCACCGTCGGCGTGCGGCCGAAGAACGATCGCGAGGGCTGCCTGCAGGACATCCACTGGGCGTGGGGCGAGCTCGGGTACTTCCCGACCTACACGCTCGGAAACCTCTACTCGGCGTCGATCGCCGAGGCGCTCGACCGGTCGCCGAGCGCGCGCGCGACTACCGACTCCTCTCCGCCGGCGAGGGCGATCCAG
>CAYHCR010000368.1:0-4783 GCA_964354895.1 uncultured Myxococcales bacterium
GCGATCCCGCCGGACTGACCGCGCGGCGGAGGCGGACGCAGGAAGGCCCCGGTACCTCGCGGCGCCGGGGCCTTCGAATGTCCCGCAGAGCTGTCCGCCGACCCGGAGGCCGGCGGCGCGAGGCTCTAGCGGTTGAACTTCTTCATCAGGTCGCCGAGGCGCGCCTTGCTGGCGTCCCCGCCCTGCTTGCGCAGGTAGTCGCGGTAGTCCTCGCCACCGGCGAGCACGGCCTTGATCGACAGCGCGATCTTGCGGTCGGCCGAGTTGATGTCGATGACCTTCACATCGACCTCCTCGCCCTCCTTGACGACGTCCGACGGCTTCTCGACGCGCTCCTCGCGGAGCTCGCTGACGTGGACGAGGCCCTCGATGCCCTGCTCGATCTCGACGAAGCAGCCAAAGTCCGTGAGCTTGGTGATCTTGCCCTTGACCACCGAGCCGATCGGGTGACGCTCGCCGAGCGTGTCCCACGGGTCGGGCGCGATCTGCTTGATCCCGAGCGAGAAGCGCTCGTTCTCGACGTCGATGTTGAGGACGACCGCCTCGATCTCATCGCCCTTCTTGAACATCTCGCCCGGGTGCTTCACGCGCTGCGTCCAGGAGATGTCCGAGACGTGCACGAGCCCGTCGATGCCCTCTTCCACGCCGACGAAGACGCCGAAGTCCGTGATGTTGCGGACCTGGCCCTTGATGACGGAGCCGATCGGGTACTTGTCCTCGAGGAGCGTCCACGGGTTCGCCTCGATCTGCTTCATGCCGAGCGCGATCCGCTTCGCCTTCGGGTCGATGTCGAGGACGACCGCCTCGACGCCATCACCGATGTTGATGAGCTTGCTCGGGTGCTTGACGCGCTTGGTCCACGACATCTCCGACACGTGGACGAGGCCCTCGACGCCCTGCTCGAGCTCGATGAACGCGCCGTAGTCGGTGAGGGAGACGACCTTGCCCTTGACCCGCGTGCCGACCGGGTACTTCTCGTCGGCGCGGTGCCACGGGTCCTCCTGGATCTGCTTGAGACCCAGGGAGACGCGCTCGGTGGCGGGATCGAACTTCAGGACGACGACGCGGACCTCGTCGCCGACGTTGAAGACCTCGGACGGGTGTCCGATGCGGCCCCAAGACATGTCGGTGATGTGGAGCAGGCCGTCGATGCCGCCCAGGTCCACGAACGCGCCGTAGTCGGTGAGGTTCTTGACCACGCCCTTGAGGATCGCGCCCTCCTTGAGCCGGGTGAGCGTGTCCTTCTTGAGCTCCTCGCGCTGCTTCTCGAGCAGCACGCGGCGCGAGAGGACGATGTTGCCGCGCTTCTTGTTGAACTTGATGACCTTGAAGTCGAAGTCCTTGCCGATGAACTGGTCGAGGTTCCGCACGGGGCGGATGTCGACCTGCGAACCCGGGAGGAACGCCTTCACGCCGATGTCGACGGAGAGGCCGCCCTTCACGCGCCCGACGATCGTTCCGTGGACGAGCTCGTCGCGCTCACACGCGGCCGAGATCTCGTCCCAGA
This sequence comes from uncultured Myxococcales bacterium, assembly GCA_964354895.1. GTDB lineage: Bacteria > Myxococcota > Myxococcia > Myxococcales > Vulgatibacteraceae > CAYHCR01. Next base: position 1,508 of record CAYHCR010000368.1, read on the forward strand.
TCCGCATCTTGTCGGCCTTCTCCTTGGAGAGGACGACCATGCCCGTGTCGTTTTCACGCGACTCGAGCAGGACCTCGACGGGATCGCCGGCCTTGACCGTGACCTCGCCGCGCGCGCTGGTGAACTCCGCGATCGGGACCTGACCTTCGCTCTTGTAGCCGATGTCGACGACGGCGAAGTCCTTGGTCACCTGGACGACGGTGCCCTTGACGATCTCGCCCTCTTTGAGGACGCCGTCTCCGCCTCGCTGCTTCAGCGAAGCCTCGAACATCTCTGCGAAATTCTCGTCCTGGCCCTCGACGTGGGCGGTCTCCGGATTCGACATGTAGGCGTGTATCCTTCGTTCGCTGCGACTGCGAATGATCCCCGGGGGATTGTTGGAGCCGGCCGCTCGGGGAGCTAAGCGTCAGGCCCGGAATAGCGAGGAATGGCGACTGTTGCGGGTTCCTGTCGCCTTCAAAGCGCGCGGAACCTAGACGAGCCCCTTCGGCCCGTCAAGGCAGCCCCTGCATTCCTGCTCAGCGGTTGGGGTGCGTCGGGGTGAACGAGGGCGCGTGGAACCGCCGCTCGACACCCTCTGGCGCGAGTCGCCCGATGGCGGCGGCGACCTCGTCGATCACCGCGTCCGGCGTCGAAGCGCCCGCTGAGACGCCGACCTCGGTCACGCCGGCGAACCACGCCGCGTCGAGCTCATCGGCCCGCTCGACGTGGTGCACGTTCGCGGGCGGAAGGATCGTCGCGCCGATCTCCGCGAGGTGGCGGGTGTTCGCGCTGGCACGACCGCCCACGACGACGAGCACCTGCACGGCCTTCGCGAGCTCGCGGACCTCGGTCTGCCGCTCGCCGGTGTCGTAGCAGATCGTGTTGATCGCCCGGACCTCGCGGAAACGCGCGACCGCCTCGGCGACGGCATGCTGGAAGTGCTGCACGTCGTTGGTCGTCTGCGAGACGAGCGCGACCTTCTTCACGCCCGGCAGCTCCGGGATCGGCGCGCCCGCAGGGACGATCGCGAATGGCCCCTCGCAGTACGAGGCGACGCCCTGGATCTCGGCGTGCTTGTGGTCGCCGATGATCAGGACGAACCAGCCGTCCCGCGAGAGGCGCTGCACCATCACCTGCGGGAACTTCACGTACGGGCACGTCCCATCGACGACGGTGAGGCCGCGCGCCTTCGCGAGCGCCTGCTCGGGTACGACCGCGCCGTGCGTTCGCAGCACGAGCAGCGTGCCGTCCGGGACGTCCTGCACGCGATCGAAGCGGGTCACGCCCTGCGCAGCGAGCTGCTCGATCACCTGCGGATTGTGGATCACCGGCCCGAGCGTGCCGACCGGAGTCTTCGCCTCGGCGGCCGCCTCGAAGACCTTCGTGACGGTGCGTCGCACACCCCAGCAGAAGCCGGCGGTGCGCGCGATCGTGATCCGCATGGCGCTCCTTCGGGGACGTCAGGGTTGCTAGCGGCGACCCGCCCGCTGCGCCACCCTCACCGGGCCGCGCGACGCTCGCTGACCAGCGCAACCACCCGGTCGATCACCTCGTCGAGCGCGAGGCTCGAGGCGTCGATGATCACCGCGTCGAGCGCCGGCTTGAGCGGCGCGACGACCCGGGACTCGTCATCGCGATCGCGCTGGCGCTGCTCGTGGAGCACCTGCGCGAGCGGTACGACCTGCCCCTTGGACGCGAGCTCGGCGTGCCGTCGCCGCGCGCGGACCTCGTCGTTCGCGGTGAGGAAGAGCTTCAGGTCGGCGTCGGGAAACACCACCGTGCCGATGTCGCGCCCCTCGAGCACGGCGCCCGTCTCGGACGCGAGCGCGAGCCGCCGCTGGAGCCCGAGCAGCTTCTCCCGGACGATCGGCCGGGCGGAGACCTGGCTGGCGGCGAGCGAGTTCTCCGGCGAGCGGATCGCGTCGCTGACGTCGTCGCCGTGGAGCCGGATCCGGGACGAGCCGTCCGCTCGCGGGAGGAACTCCATGGCGAGGCCGTCGATCAGCGCGCCGAGCGCCGCGTCGTCGTCGGACGCGATCCCGTTGCGCGCCGCCGCGAGGGCGACCGTTCGGTAGATCGCGCCGGTGTCGACGAGCGCGAAGCCGAGCGCCGCAGCGACGGCCCTCGACGCGGTGCTCTTGCCCGCCCCGGCCGGTCCGTCGATCGCGAGCAGGAACGGCCGCGCGGCCATGGGACTTACGCCTCCTCGGTGTAGACGCCGATCGCGCGGAAGCGCGCGTACCGATCCTCCACGAGCTGCGCCGGGGAGAGCGTCGCGAGCTGCGCGAGGTGGCGGCGGATCGCGTTGCCGATCCGCTCCGCCGCGAGGGCAGGATCCCGGTGCGCGCCCCCGGGCGGCTCCGGCACGAGCTCGTCGATGATCCCGAAGCCGTTCAGGTCCGGCGCCGTCAGCTTCAGCGCGTCGGCGGCCTTCTCGGCCTTCGTCGGGTCGCGGTAGAGGATCGAGCTGCAGGCCTCCGGCGAGATCACCGAGTACGTGCTGTAGCCGAGCATGATCACGCGGTTGCCCACGCCGATCGCGAGCGCACCCCCCGAGCCGCCTTCGCCGATCACGCAGCAGATCACCGGGACGGTCAGCGCCGACATCTTCTCGAGCGACTGCGCGATCGCCTCGGACTGGCCGCGCTCCTCGGCGTCGATGCCGGGATAGGCGCCGGGCGTGTCGATGAAGGTGATCACGGGACGGCGGAAGCGCTCGGCGAGCTCGAGCAGCCGCATCGCTTTCCGGTAGCCTTCGGGGCGCGGCATCCCGAAGTTGCGCGCCATGTTCTCCTTGGTCGTGCGGCCCTTCTGGTGGCCGAGGATCAGCACCGACTGCCCGTCGAGCTTCGCGAAGCCGCCGACGATCGCCGGATCCTCCGAGAAGCGCCGGTCGCCGTGCAGCTCCAGAAAATCGGTGAAGATCCGCTCGATGTAATCGAGCGCGTACGGTCGCTGCGGATGGCGGGAGAGCTGGACGATCTGCCAGCGGCTCAGCTCGCTGAAGATCTCCTGCTGGAGCTTGCGCGCCTTGCGCTCGAGCCGGACGAGCTCGTCGGTGAAGTCAGCGCCACCGGCGCCGGACAGCTGCCGCAGCTCGTCGATCTTTCGCTCGAGCTCCAGGAGGGGACGCTCGAACTCCAACGCGTAGGTGCTCATCGGGCCGTCGGTGTAGCAAGCCAGCCCGGCCGCCGCAACGCGCCAGCGCGATCAGGGCATCGGCGCGAGCGTGATCTCGACCGGCGTCGCGACCTTCTCGCTCAGCATCGACAAGGCCGGCGTCGGCTACACGTT
>CAYHCR010000369.1:0-4782 GCA_964354895.1 uncultured Myxococcales bacterium
CGACCTCAGCCAGCGCCCCGTACGCCGCCTGGATCTCCTCCCTGCCGACGTACCCGAGCCCCGCCGCGATCCGCAGCGCCGCCTTCGCCTCCCGCGCGCACACCGTCGCCGAGAGGTACCTCTGCGCCGCGTGGCCGTGGCCGTGACCGTGGCCGAGTTCTGAGGTCCGAGGGCGAGTGTCGCTGCCGCCGTCGCCGCTACGTCCCGCCCAACGGCGAGATCTCCGCGCTCCGGTGCCACGTCCGCGCATCGTCGCACTCGTACGTGGTCTGCTTGCCGCATCCGCGCACGCCGACCTTCGAGCCGAGGCAACCGAGCCCGTCGTTCCGCGTGAGCACGGTCATCTCGATCTGTTCCTCCGCGCACTGCAGATCGAAGGCCGCGTTCGCGACGCCGTCCGCCCTCCAGGTGCTCTCGAGGCTGACGCACCCGGTGACGCCCGCGAGGAGGAGCGAGGCGGCTGCGAAGAGGATGGTCCGTGGGGTCATGGCGGGCTCCCTTGGGTGTCAGGCGGCCGGACTCTCTCCGATCGTGCGCAGGGCGTCATCCAGCGAGCGGTCGACGCCGGAGCGCGCCCCGGGAACCCATGGCTCGCATTCGCCGTCGCAACCTCCCGAGCACGCGGGCGCGCGCAGGTCGGATGGCCTAGGCTGCGCCGTCCTTGGGGGGTTGCCAATGTTCGAGGCGCGGTCGAAGCGCACGCTGCTCGCGGTCGTGGGCGTGTTCCTCGCGTTCGGGCTCTTCATCGTCTCCCGGATCGTCTGCCTGCCGACGCTCTTCGCGCACGGACTGGTGATCCCGGTCTGTCCGGACGGCGCGCTGCGCCAGACGACGCAGCTCTCGTGCGGCGCGCTGCGGCGCGGCCAGTCGGGCTGGGTCGAGCTGCATACCTTTGCGCACTTCGTGGCCGAGCCGCGCCCGCACGACGTCCGGCAGGAGGAGGTCGGCCGCCTCTCCGCGACGCTCTCGCTGGTCGACGCGAAGGGCACCGTGACGCCGCTCGCGGCGATCGACGGCTGGACGACGTCGGGCAAGGGACTGCGGGCCAGCGTGCAGCTGCCCGACGTCCCGGACGGCGACTATCGCCTGCGCGCCGAGGTCGAGGGGTCGATCGCGAAGGAGACGGCGGAGGCGCCGCTCGCGCTCTACGCGCCGGCAAAAGTGCACGTTCTGACCGATCGGCCGCTCTACGAGGCGGGCAACGACGTGAAGTTTCGCGCCCTCGTGGTGCGCGCGCGGGATCTGGCGCCGCTCGACGGTCGGCCGGGGCGCTTCGTCGTGACGTCGCCCGAGGGCGAGGTCCTGCTCGAGGAGCGCGCCGCCGCGGGGCCGTGGGGCGTCGTCGCGGGGAGCTTCCCGCTGGACGAGGGCGCGGCGACGGGCGACTGGCGCGTGCGCTGGGAGTCGGGGGACGCGCGCGAGGAGATCACGTTCCGCGTGGAGCCCTTCACGCTGCCGCGCTTCCGGCTCGAGGCGGCGACGGCGCGGCCGTTCTATGGTCGCGGGGATCGGCCGACCGTGACCGGGCGCGTGCTGTACGCCTCGGGCGCGCCGGTCGCAGGCGCAGAGCTGACCGCCCAGTGGACCTTCTCCGGCGGATGGCCCCCGCCGACCTCGTGGCGCGACGAGGGCGGGCTGCCGAAGCAGGCGAAGACGGACGCCTCGGGCGGCTTCGAGCTGACGCTGCCGACCGTGCCGGCGGACCTGCAGGGGCAGGCGCGGATCACCGCGCGGCTCTCGGCGGTCGATCCGGCCGGCGATCGCGTGGAGGGCGCGGCGGTGGTGCTGCTCTCGGAGGACGCGATCGCCGTCGACGCCGTGCCGGAGCTCGAGGGCGGGCTCGTCGAGGGCTTCAACAACCGGCTCTTCCTCCGCATCGCGACGGCGGATGGCCGGACGCTCCCGCTCGCGGACGTCACGGTGCGCCGGGCGTGGGACGCCTCGGACAAGGGCGTGGTCGCGAAGGCGGACGCGGACGGCGTCGCGGTCGTGCAGATCGATCCGGGCCCGGCCGTGAACGTGGTCGTGCCGCCCCCGCCGCCCCGCCTGCCGCCGCGGCCGAAGATCATCCAGCGCGGCGAGACCTCGGAGCTCTTCTTCGGCGACGAGCCGTCGCTCGGGGATCAGCTCGCGCTGGATCGCCAGCTCGCCTCGCTCGAGCCCTGCGCGCGCTTCGCCGAGGGCGCCGACGCGGCTGACGTCGGGCTGCGCATCGCTCGAGACGGCCGCGTGCTCGCGGTCCCGGCGGCGGACGATCCGCTGTCGCGCTGCTTCGCGCGCACGCTCGATGGCCGCCAGCTGCCGGCGGGTCGAGATCGCTTCTATCGGGTCTCGTTGACGGCGCGCAGCGAGCACCTCGCGCGACTCGCGAGCTCGATCGAGGGGATCCCGGAGGTCGACGCGCGCGTGCAGCGGGCCCTCACCGACGCCCTCCTCGACGCGCGGCCTTGCGTGCCGGAGACGACCGAAGGCGGCTCTTGGCCCGAGCTGCTCGACGTCCGGACCGAGGCGGGGCGCGACGAGATCCGCGTCGCTTTCCTGCCGAACCCCGACGGTGTCCCCGTCGCGGAGGCCGTGAAGGCCTGCGTGCGCGGCAAGCTCTCCGGGTTGCGACGCCCTGTCGCGGGCCCGGACGAAGAGCGCGCGCCCGCGGGCCGCTTCGTCGGCTACGCGACGATCTCGGTCGATCCCGCCGAACGCCTGACGGCCTCGCGCCCGCAGGCGACCACGTTCCTCGGGTACGAGCTCGAGATCCTCGCGAAGGCGCAGGGCGAGGCGCTCGGACGGACGAAGCTGCGGCTGACGCCGGGCGCGATCCCGATGATCCGACTCCGCGCGAGCCCGGTCCTGGCCAAGGGCGGAGAGACCGTCGAGATCGAGGTCCTCCGCGGCCCGAATTTCAACGGCGAGCTGCCGGAGAAGCTCTGGCTGCGCCATGAGAAATTCGAGTCGATCGAGGCGAAGCTCGACCGCGAGGCGCGCAAGGTGCGTTTCCCGCTCCCCGCGCAGGCCGACGGCTTCTGGACGGCGGACTGGAACGGCGCCCGCGCGATCATCTGGGTGCGACCGGCGGCAGAGCTTTCGGTGGAGCTCGCGACCGAGCGCCCGCGCTACGCGCCCGGGGAGACGGCGAAGCTGCTCGTTCGCACGGCGGCGGGCGGACAGGGGCGCAAGGCGGCGGTCGGCCTCTTCGGCGTCGATGAGTCGCTCGGCCAGCTCGCGCCGCTGCCGGGTCCGGGCGAGCTCGCGCGCTTGCGGCCGAAGATCCCGCTGCGCGCGCCAGGCTTTCCGGGGCTCGACGGCGAGGCGCTCCTGCTCGGCCGGATCCGGGGCGCGAACGCGGCGGCGGCGACCGTGTTGCGGCTCGGCGCGCTGCCGACGCCCGCGGAGCTTGACGTCTACGTCTCCTCGACGGGCCAGACGCGGCTTGATCCGATCGAGGAGCTCACCGACCGCTATTGGGTCGTGCTCTCCGAGCTGCACGCGCTGGTCCGCGTGTGGGAGGAGCAGGCGCCGGCCGGCGAGAAGATGCGTCCGGCAAAGATGGCGGAGCTGTGGCGCGACGCGCTCGCCGCCTGCGAGGCGCGCAACGACCGGGTCACCGACGCGTTCGGCCGCCGACTCACGCTCTCGAACCTGCCGGCGGATCTCCTCGGCTTCGTGGATCCTCGGGCGGTCGTCGTGAAGGGCACGCGGCTGCCCGAGGACACGGAAAATTGGGCTGCCTGGGTCGCGAAGGAGAAGCCATGAACCGCCGCCTCTGGCTGGTGTCGCTGCTCGCGGCGGCCTCGTGCTCCGACCTGGAGCGCTCCGCGGAGGCGCTCACCGGGTCGAGCGCCGATTCGCCCGCTGCGCCGATGGAGCAGGCCGAGCGCAAGCGCGGGATCCGGAACTTCGCCGGGGACTCGGACGACGGCGAGATGGAGGCGAAGAAGGAGATGGCGGCGCCACGCCCGTCGGTTGCCGCGGCGCCAGCGAGGATGAAGTCGATCATGCCGATCGGGGTCGGCGGCAAGGGCGGCGCCAGTGGGCTGCTCGGCGCCGCCGCGGCGGAGGAGCCGGCCGACGACAAGCCCTCGGACGCCGGCGGTGAGGGCAGCGCGGGCAGCGATGCAGCTCCGACGCGCGCCTGGTTCCCCGAGACGTTCCTCTTCGAGCCCATGATCGAGACCGATGACGCGGGGCGGGCGGCGCTCGAGGTCCGCGTGCCGGATCGCCTGACGAGCTGGCGCGTGCTCGCGCTCGCCCACGCGCGCGACGGCGGTCAGGCCGGCGCCGTGACGAGCTTCCTCGGCACGTTGCCGGTCTACGTCGATCCGGTCGTGCCGCCGTTCCTCGTGGCGGGCGACGAGGTGCGACTCCCTGTGCAGGTCGTGAACACCACGGGTGAGAGCCTCACCGCGGAGCTCAAGCTCGAGGCGCTCGGCGCGACGCTCTCTCGCGCGGGCGGCTCCGTGACGGTGGCGGGCGGCCAGAGCCGCGTCGAGTACGTGATGCTGAAGGTGCCCCGGCCCGGCCCGGCGGCGGTGCGGGCGGCGATCGGGCGGGCGGACGCGGTCGTGCGCGCGATCCCGGTCGAGCCGAGCGGGCGGCCGGTCTCGGAGCGCGCGGGCGGCACGCTCGGCGCGCCGCGGGCGATCCAGCTGACGGCCGATGCGAAGTCGGATCGCGCGAGCGCCCACGTGCGGCTCGGCGTCTGGCCGGGCGCCCTGGCGATCGTGCGCGCGGAGCTCGCCGGCGTGCTCGGCCGCGGAGGCGCAGCGGCGGACGCGCACGCGCTGC
>CAYHCR010000370.1:0-4781 GCA_964354895.1 uncultured Myxococcales bacterium
CCGCGCCGACGCCGAGGAGCAGAAGGCGGCAGAGCTTCCCGCGCCAGCGCCTGTGCCAGCGCCTGAACCGGAGCCGCCGGTCGTCGTCGCCCCGCCGCCGCCGCCGCCCGCCCCGCCGAAGCCGCCGCCGGTGAAGGGCAAGCCCTCGGCGCTCGATCTGCTCGGCGACATCCCCGACGCCCCGACCCCACCCGCCGCCGCGCCACCCCCGCCCCCGCCCGCGGTCGTGAGAGAGAGCGCGCAGCAAGCCACGCAGATCGCGGCCGCCTACGAGCAGGAGCTGCGCGAGCGCCTCTACCAGCAGAAGCAGCGGCCCAAGAGCTGGCCGCGGCGGCACTGGATCCCGCTGGCGCTCGTGGGCGTGCTCGCCGTCGCGGCCGTCGCGGGCGGCTCGGCGTTCACGTACGCGCGCGCGCAGACCCGGGACCGCGACGTCGCCGACGCGATCGCGAAGGCCCGCAACGGCCTGACGCGGGACACGAAGGCGGCCGTACGCGCGGCGGCCGACGCGCTCGAGGAGGCGCTCGATCGCGACGAGAAGAACGTGAGCGCGCAGGCGCTCCGGGCGCAGGCGCTCGCGACGCTGGCCGGCGTCTGGGGCACGGGCGAGGAGGACGCGGCGGCGGCCCGCGCGCTGCTGGAGGAGCCGACGCTGCGCACGGCCGAGCCCGAGGCGTTCTTCGCGGCGCGCTGGGCGCTCGCGGGGCTGACGCCCGAGCCGGCCGCCCGACGTGCGATCGAGGACGAGATCCTCGCGCTGCCCGAGGCGCAGCTGGGGCCCACGCTCCAGGGTCTCGCGGGCGCGGCGCTCGCGGCCCGCGGCGACGCGCCCAAGGCCGTCGAGCGCTTCAACGCGGCGATCAAGGCGCAGCCTTCGCACGTGGCGACGCTCGTGCGCGTCGGAGAGCTCCACCGCGGCCGCGGCGAGTTCGAGGACGCGCTGCGCTACTACGGCCTCGCGGTCGCGATCGCGGACGATCACCCCGGCGCGCTCGCCGGAGCGGCGGCCGCGCGCCTCGCCTCGGCGAAGGAGCCCAAGACGCTGGCCGACTCCCTCGCGGCGCTCGCGCCGCTGGCCGACGAGGCGGTGGTGCCCGTCGCGCTGCGCCTGCCGCTCGTGCTGACCAAGGCGCGGCTGCACGCGGCGCTCGGCCAGCGCGCCGAGGCGCTCGCGGTGCTCGCCCCCGTGGACGACGCGCTGCGGGCGAGGCCGGAGCTCGTCGCGGAGCTCGCCGAGGCCTACCTCTCCGCCGGCGGGCTCGATCGCGCGGAGGCCGCGCTCGAGGCGGCGACGAAGGCGCGCCCCGACGATCTCCCGCTGCGCACGCAGTACGCGCAGGTGCTGATCGCCCGGCAGAACTTCCGCTCGGTCACGCGCCTGAAGGCGGGGCCCGAGGATCGGGTCCTGCACCTCGTGAAGGGGCTCGCGCACTTCCGGCTGGGCGAGCTCGACAAGGCGCGCGCAGAACTGAACGCAACGGCGACGAAGGACGGCAAGAAGCCGATCGACGCGGTGGTCTACCTGGCGCTCGTGGATCTGGCGTCCGGCGACCTCGAGCAGGCGCGCGCGAACCTCGAGCGGCTCGGCACGGGGCCCAAGGCGCGGCCGACGGGGCGCTGGGCGTGGGCCACGCTGCTCGCGGGCGAAGGCCGCCGCGACGAGGCAGAGAAGATCCTGCGGGAGAACCTCGAGGCGGAGCCGCGCCACGCCGACACGCGCGTCCTGCTCGGTCGGCTGCTGCTGCAGCGCGGCCAGCTCGAGCCGGCGATCGTCGAGTTGACGGAGGCGATCGCGCAGAACCCCGCGCATCGGGAGGCGCTCACGACGCTCGGCGACGCGCTGCTCGGCAAGGGAGAGGTCGCGGCCGCTGCGCAGCAGTTCGAGGCGGCGCTCGCGCTCGATCCCCGCGATGGCGCCGCGCTCGGCGGCCGGGCCCGCGTGCTGCTCGCGCAGGGAAAGACCGCGGAGGGCCGGACGGAGGCGGAGAAGGCGGTTCAGAGCGCGCCGACGAGCCCCGCGACGCACCGGGCGCTCGCGGCGGCGCTGGCCGCGCAGGGAGATCCGGCGGCGGCCGCACGCGCGCTCGCGAAGGCGCTGCCGCTCGCGGCGGGAGACCCGAGCCTCGGCTGCGAGCTCGGCGAGCTGCTGCTGCTCGCTGGCGACGGCCGCGCGGCGCTCGCGACGTTCGACGCCGTGCTCGCGCGCAGCGCCGACCTCGCCCGCGCGAAGCTCGGCCGGGCCCGAGGGCTCCTCGCGACGAAGGCGGCGCCGATCGCGGAGCGGGAGCTGCGCGTGCTCGTCGCGAAGGTCGCCGGCGACCGCCCGCAGCAGGCCCGCGTCCGCGCCGTGCTCTCCGAGTCGCTGCTCGCGCAGGGGAAGCTGTTCGCCCCCAAGGCGGTCAAGGAGGCGGAGCAGGCGGTCGCCGTCGACGGGACGGTCGCCGACGCCCACCTGGCCCTCGGCCGCGCGCTCGAGGTGACCGGCGAGGTGGCCGGGGCGAAGCGCGCGTTCGAGAAGGCCGTCGAGCTCGCGCCGACGAACGCCGAAGCGCAGCTCGCCCGCGGCTTCTTCCTCGCGACCCGCGGCAAGGAGGAGACGGCCGCCGCGGTCGACGCGATCTCCCGCTACCTCGCGCTCGCGCCGAAGGGCCCGTCGGCCGGCGCCGCGAAGAAGGTCCTCGGGATGCTGCAGGCCCGCAGGTAGTACGCTCGGATCCCTTGGGGAGTCGGGCCGTCGCGCCGACGCCACCAGGCCCGCCGCCATCGACGACGCACGCGCCGACGTGGCAACTGGGGCCTGCGGACAGCGGTGAGTTCGCGCCCGCTTCCACGGCGTCCTCTTCGCCTGCGCAGGCGCGCGAAGTCGCGTCGTCCCCGACCGCCTCCACGACGAGCTCCAGCAGGGCCGGGGTCTGTGTGGGGACACGAGAAGAGGCTCCCCTGCGCGGCCCCGGACCGGCGGCTCGGGCGCCGGCGCAGGAGGCGGCAATGGTGCCCATCGCTTGCGAGCCTGCCCGGTCTCCGTGCAATCTCCTGTGCGCTTGCCCCCCCCCCTGCAACTCGTGCCAAGATGGTCTTGCACACCTTCCAAAGGGCGCGATCATGCGAAGGACCAAGACGGAGTGGCTGTTCGGTGCGGCGACGTTCGTCGGGATGCTCGGTGTCGGCCTCGCCGGAGGGATCGCGTGCGGGGGCGGTGAACCGTCGGAGGGCGAGGAGCTCACGCCAATCAACGGGGGGAGAGGGGGACCTCATTCGTCCGGGCAGAGGCTCGCGTACATCACGTCCCGGCTTGAGCTGGACACGAGGGATCCTGCCGCCCCGGAGTTGGTCCTGTACTACACGGCGGCGGACCCAAGGTTCGAGGAGCAGGTCTGGGTCCCCAGCTATCCCGTGAACCTGCGCTCCTTCGAACGCTGCGCGAGTGTCCGTCTCTTCGTTCCGGAAATGACTCTCACGCGAGGCGTGGAAGCCGAGGTCACCCGGCTCTCGCTCGTCGACTTCGTTGCTTCGAGCCCGGCGGTGGACGCGGATTGGTTCATGGCCGAGGTGGACGCACAATCGCCCGCTCCCATCGTGTATGTGCATCGAACGGAGATGGGTTGGTCGGCTGTCTCGCTCGGCGAAGTTGTCGAAGCGGAGCGGCAGTGGCTGGACGCTGGCTCGCCGACCCTATGCCCTGAACCCGGACGATGAGTTGACTCGAACGTCGGGCGGATGACTGGCGCTGCTCCCGACCGCGACGCCGAACCGGGGTTTCAGCGCTTGGATTGCATCACCTTGTCCAACGACCGGTCCCCGCGCGCGGCGGGGGGCGCCGGCGATATGTCCGCGCACAACACACCTCGGAGGCTTCGATCGTGCGACATGCACGACTGCTTGCGGCAGGGCTGCTCTCGTTGACGGTCGGGATGTTCGCGACGACTGCGCAGGCCGGGTCCGGCTGTGTTCGTGTCAAGGTGGAATACCACAACATGCTCAAGCACTCGTGTGACAATCCCAGCGGCACCCCTGGGCTCTGTACCGGTGCGTTGTATCTCGCTTCCGACTTCGATCGTGCCCTCCCGATCGCAGAAGCGAACGTCCGGCTGCGGACCAACACCGGCTTCGTCATCGGCGTCGGATCGACCAACACGGCCGGCATCGCGATCATCAACTGGACCCAGAACGGTGCTTCAGACGCTTACGGTCGCCTTGAGGTCGACCTCGCCCACAAGGACGATCGCTTCCGGGTGGTCCCGACGGCGGGCGCCACCCCCTTCCGTCGCTATCAGTCGTATCGATGGTTCCACAATCAGAACGTGACGCCATGCACGATCCCCGTGGAAGCCGGCACGATGACGCTTGGCTCGGCCTCCGTGCAAGACGATGCCGCGCACGCCTACGCCGCCGCCGAGATGGCCTGGCAAAACGCCTTTAAACTCTCGAATCGCCTGCTCGCTGAGATCAACGACGTCGAGATCGTCACCTCCCAGTCACGCTGCCCCGTGGGCGCGGTCGCCTGCGCGTCGAGGCACCCGAACCAGGACTACAGCCCCGATCCGTACCCCGCGCCGATGCCCGAACCGAAGGGCGCGATCTTCCTCGCCGGCCCCGCCACCGGCTATCTCGTGGCGGTGGTCGCGCACGAGCTTGGTCATCTGGCCAACTACTTCAGTCACTCTGGCGCGGACTACCTCGGCATGACGCCCGAATCCTACGGCGGCTCGGCTGGCTGGTTGCAAAAATCTCCGGAGTACGCCTCGCTGGCGTTCGAGGAGGGACTCGCCAACTTCTGGGCC
>CAYHCR010000371.1:0-4767 GCA_964354895.1 uncultured Myxococcales bacterium
GCTCGTCCGGCGGCGCCGGGCGGGCAGGGCGCGCGGGGGGCTCTGGGAGTTCCCCGGCGGCAAGGTCGAGCCGGGCGAGTCGGACGCCGAGGCGCTCGTGCGCGAGTGCCTCGAGGAGCTGGGCGTGCCCGTCCACGTCGACGGTCCGGCGCTCACGACGCTCACGCACGCCTACGACGACCTCGTGGTCGAGCTGGTGCTGCTGCCGGCGACGATCGCGGGCGAAGACGCGCCCCAGCCGCACGACGCCCAGGCGCTCGAGTGGGTGGACCGGGCGTCGTTGGTCGACCTGCCGTTCTGCGAGGCCGACGTGCCGCTGCTCCCGAGGCTCGCGGCGGGTGAGCTGTAGCTTGCTGCGCGCTCGCTGCGGGCTGCGGCGAGACCGCCCATGATCCGCGCGACCTTCCGAGGAGCGCCCGGCATCGGACCGAGCCGGGAGCGCGAGCTCTGGGGGCGGGGCATCACCGACTGGGACGACCTCCCGACCGTCGGCCCGATCCTGGCGCCGAAGCTCGACGGTGGCCTGCGCGCGACCGCGGCGAGGTGGGCGGGCCTGCTCGCGGAGGGGCGGTTGCGGGAGCTCGGCGCGCAGGTCCCTGCGACGGAGCACCACCGGCTCTGGCCCGTGCTCGAGCGCCACGTCGTCTGCCTCGACATCGAGACCGACGGGCTCCAGGGGCGGGTCACGACCGTCGGCACCTGGTCGGAGGAGGGGCCGCGCTCTTTCATCCGCGGCGTGAACCTCGAGGCGGCGCAGGAGGCGCTCGACGGAAAGCTCCTGCTCGTCACGTTCAACGGCGCGAGCTTCGATGTCCCCATCCTCCGCCGCGAGCTCCCCGGCCTCCGCCTCCCGCCGATGCACGTCGACCTCTGCATCCTCTGGCGGAAGCTGGGCGAGGGGGGCGGGCTCAAGGCGCTCGAGCGGCGGCTCGGTCTCGCGAGGCCCGGCAGCGTCGAAGGTGTCGACGGTCGCCAAGCGATCGAGCTCTGGAACCAATGGGCGTCGGACCGGAACGCGGCCGCGTTGCGGCGGCTCGTCGAATACAACCTCTACGACGCGATCATGCTTCGACCGCTGCTCGACCTCGCGTACAACCGGGCGGTCGCGCAGGCCGGGCTGCCGCTGCCGGTGCGGCCCATCTGGGATCCCGGCGTCGCGCTCTACGACGTGAGCCGGGTCCTGGCGACGCTACCGACTTGAGGTGAAGCGCAACCCACTCACGACCACCGCCCGGCGCAGCTCGAGAGCGCACCGGACGGCGGAACGTGGGCGCAACGACTCAGTCCTTGAAGAGCGGGATCGAGTCGAGGAACTTGAGGCCGTTCTCGTTCATCCCGATCGACGCGCCGGTCTTCAGCTTCTCGCCGAGCAGGTAGGCGTCGTAGGCGGCGATCCACGGAATGATCATGCCGATTCCGACGACCGAGAGGACCATGGTGGCCAGAAAGAAGATGATCGCCTTCTTCTGCTGGCCGATCATGAAGTGGCCAACGGGCAGGCCGCAGAGGAAAAGGTCGAGGACTGCGAGGAGGATCGGGTTCGCATCCGGCTTGGTGATCTGTTCGGCCATCGGGATCTCCGGTGAGCTGTTTGAGAAGCGTCGAGACGCTAGGGCATTTCGAGGTCGTCCCGCTACGTGCATTTTCGAGGCGCGCCCGGCGGCCGGTGAATTCGAGTTACGTCGGGGTCGTTCGCAGCCTTCCGGCGGGAGGCTGCGTCAGCGCCTGTGACCGACTCTGCGCTTCTTCGGCGGCGGCGGCGGCGCGGGCTTTTCACCCTCGGTGGAGAACGTGACCGTCGCGGACCGATAGCGCAAGCCCGACGGTGCTGCCGGTCCATGGCCGCTGTCGCCGTCGACCCGGAGCTCGTAGCGGCTGCCAGGCAGGAGCGGCACGACCGGGCGAAGTTCATACCGAAAGCCGACGCCCGCGCGGGCCTCGTCCTCCGATGGCACGAGCTTGTCGGCCTCGTCGAACAGCCGGACTCGGACGATCGACAACGCACCCGTGGAGCTCACGACGATCGCGGTCGGCACCGGGACGAGCGCCGCGTGGTCAGGCGGCGTAAGAGCGATGGGCGTGGCTGGCTCGGGCGCGGAGAGCGCGATCACGAGCCCGGGGATCGGCCACAGGCCCGGTTCGACACCGGCCGCCGTCGACGAGACCCCCGGCGGCGGCCCGATTGTGGGTCCGACCTCGCTGCGCGGCGCGAGCCCCGACGCAGCGCCGAGGGTCGGGCCGACCACCGAAATTCCAGAGGGAGCTGGACCGGTCCCACCAGGCGCGACGTTTGGAAGGACGACCGAGGCGGGCGCATCACCGGGAGGGGCGACCTCGGCTGGGCGAACCTGCGCGATGGACTTGCTGGCCGTCGCGAGCGCCATGAGCGCCATGAGCGTGGACGGCGAGGGCAGCAGACCGAATCGGCGCGGCGGACGGCGGAAGTCGAGGCGGCTGCCGGAAATCGAGTTGTCGGAACTCGGATCGCCGCGTACCGCTGAGGAGACGTTCGCCATGGGAGGTGCGAATAGCGCCGGGCGAGGCGACGTGGCAAGTC
The DNA here is from genome assembly GCA_964354895.1 of uncultured Myxococcales bacterium. Taxonomy (GTDB): domain Bacteria; phylum Myxococcota; class Myxococcia; order Myxococcales; family Vulgatibacteraceae; genus CAYHCR01. The sequence continues at coordinate 2,558 of CAYHCR010000371.1, forward strand.
CCGGCCTGCCGTTCCGCGCTTCGAAAGGTTACATAACGTATATTAGGTGAACCTATGGATGGGCGAATTGCCAGTGAATCGGCCTGATCCGCTCGGCCAGGTGATCGCTCTGACGCTTGAACTCGGCGCCGGCCGCCGCCGGGACTCCGGCCCTCTCGTTCGATTCCAGGAGTGCTCGATCATCGGTCAGGGCCTGGCGCGTTTTCGGACGCCGACGACGCTTCGTCCTGGCTTCGGTCATCGAGGCGTCCTGAATTCGGACAGTGGATCGGGAGGTCGTCGTGAGCGCAAGCCATGGGAGTTCCATGGGAATCTGCGCTGCCGACGACCGTGTTGTAAGGTACCCTTACGTCTGCTGCCTCCCTCGCGGTCCACGACCGATCCACCGAAATCCCAGGAATCTACCGTAATTGCAGATACTTGCCTGATTGGCATGCTTGTCGCAGAAGCCCACCGCGAAGGCGATGTCAGCGTCGCCGCACTCCGGAGGTCCGAAGCCATGCTGCCGACCCGCCCCTCAAACGTCACCGCCTCCGCCCTGCTGCTATCGCTGCTCGCCGCCTGCGGTCAGGGGCTCGTCGAGACGGAGATCGACCTGCATGGCGATTTCCGGCTGCCGCCGGCCGAGTTCGCGAACCCGACCCGAGTCCAGGCGCTCGGCGGGACGCAGCTGGTCTACGTCAACTTCGACGGCGTGACGCTCGACTACGGCGCCTCGGACGCCACCCGGAGCACGAGCTGGATCGTCCAGCGCCGGACCACCTTTCCGCGCTTCGCGGGCTACGGCAGCCGGCAGGCGTCGATCGACGCCATCCTCGCGATGGTCCGCGCCGACTACGCCCGCTGGAATGTCGAGTTCGTCACGACGCGGCCGGCCTCGGGCGCCTACACGATGGTCGTCGTCGGCGGGCTTCCGAGCCTCGTCGGCGAGTCCGAAGGCGTCGCTGGGCTGGCGCCGCTCGATGAGGGCAACCCGAACCCCAGCGACGTCGTCTTCGCCTTCTCCGAGGTCGTCTGGACGGACCGGCTGCTGGCGAACGTGATCAGCCACGAGGCGGGCCACTCGTTCGGCCTCGATCACCTCAAGCCCGTCGGCGCGATCATGTACCCGACGGTTCACGACAACGGGAAGGACTTCCGCCGCGGCTACACCTACGACGCGAACCGCCTCCAGGACGAGCCGGTGATCTACACGGGCCTCTTCGGCGCGAAGACCGCGCCGGCGCCGGCGCCCGAGGTGCGGCTCGCCTCGACCTTCGGATCGCAGAGCGTGCCGGGCCGCGTGAAGCTCGGCGAGACGTTCAACGCGAGCCTCGAGTTCGTGAACGCCGGCTCCGAGGCCTGGACCGCTGCGGCCGGTTATGATCTGCGCTCCGTCGCCACGCCCGCAGCGACCTTCGGCGGCGCGGTCCTCCCGCTCGGCGCGACGGATCGGATCGCGCCCGGCGCGACCAAGCGCTTCCAGGCGGTCTTCCAGGCGCCGGCGGCGGTCGGGCTCTACGAGTTCCGCTGGCAGATGGCGAAGGGCGCGACGTTCGGCGCCGCCTCGACGTCGGTGACGATCGAGATCTACGACGACGCCCCGGTCGCGCCGGCCGGTGGGCTCCCCGCGGTCGGCCGCTTCGAGTTCGCCGACAAGAGCTGGGGCTACGGCTGGGCGTTCGATCCCGACCAGGCGGGCGCGCCGCTCGAGGTGCAGGTCTACATCGACGGAACCTATGCGGGTTCGCTCGAGGCCGCGGACGCTCGCGAGGATCTCGTCGCGAGCGGCGAGCTCCCGAGCGCCGACCACGGCTTCGCCTTCTGGATGCCGACGCTCTCGCGCGGCCGCCACACGATCACCATGTACGCGGTCGACACCGACGGCACGCCGGTCCTGTTGCCGGGCTCGTTCCGGATCCGGATCCGATAGCGCTGGTCGGGCAGGGCGCCCTACCCCAATCGCCCTACTCCCACTCGATCGTGGCGGGCGGCTTCGACGAGATGTCGTAGACGACGCGGTTGATGCCCTTCACCTCGTTGCAGATGCGCGAGGAGATCCGCGCGAGCAGCTCGTGGGGCAGTCGCGCCCAGTCGGCGGTCATGCCGTCGACCGACTCGACGACCCGCACCGCGCAGGTCTCGTCGTAGGTCCGCTCGTCGCCCATCACGCCGACCGAGCGCACCGGCAGCAGCACGGCGAAGGCCTGCCAGACCGTCTCGTACAGTCC
>CAYHCR010000372.1:0-4766 GCA_964354895.1 uncultured Myxococcales bacterium
GATCTGCCACACCAGCAGCGAGGCCTGGCGCCCGCAGACCTCCCTCACGGCGGTCGTGCTCAAGCTCCGCTTCTGGATCGAGGCCTACGAGTCACACCTGAAGACGGGGCGCCCGATCTCCGAGCTGCTCCCCGACGAGCTCGACCCCGAGGACGACGAATGAACCCGCCCCGCCGCGCGACGACGACCACCATCGCTGAGCCGGACCCACCTCATCGGGCAGCTGCGTCGAGAGCCACGCCGCGACGCGAGACCGGTAGCAGGTCTGGGTCGGTTCGCCGGCCTCGAAGCTCGCGCGCGCCAGCTCCAGCCACTCGCGCGCCTCGGCGCAGCGCGAGGAAGGCTCGTCGGGCGGGAAGCCGCGCGCTTCCCATTCGGCGGCATAGGGATCGAGGCTCATCGACGCTCCCAGGTATGGCGGATGTATCCGTGGCGGAGCGCTCGCGACGGTGCGCCCCCGCAGTCGCTCAGCCTTCCCCGTCCTCCGAGTACAGCTTTGCCGCCCGCGCGTGCTCCGAGGCGCGGTAGACGACGCGGAGCTGTCGCGCAGCCTGTGCGCCCCTGACTCGCTGCTGTGGAGTGGGTCCCATTGCCTCGAGAGAGGCGCCGAGGGTGCGAGGTCTGACAGCGCCACTTGCAGCCTCCCCGCCCTCGTCGGCGCGGAGGTCGAGGCGGAGCGGGGCCAACCCGGGACGCTCGGCGTCACCTCTCGCGCTGGAAGCGGCCCGCGCGGCTGTGCGTGTGACCCCGCCCGACGTGCGCGCCGCTCATGCTCCGGCTCCCCCCTCGCACCGGAGTCACCGTGAACGAACGCAGCGCGTTCCACCTTCAGCAGAACTATCCGAACCTGCTCCGCGCGATCACGCTCATGCGCCTGACCGCCTGGGGCCTCCTCGCGCTCTCCGTCGTCTCGGCGCTGGGCACCGGGCTCATGGGCCTGATCCTCGCCACCGCCCTCTACGAGAAGGAGCCGGCGCAGGCGGCCGGCCTCGCCGCAGTCATGCTCGTCCTCGCCTTCGCGCAGATCATCGTCGCCGTGCTCGCCTACATCTTCGCGCAGGCGATCCCCGAGCTGTTGTCGCTGTTCGCCAGCATGGAGGTCGGCATCACGACGATCGCCGAGCGATCGGCCCGGGTGTAGCTGCGTCATGGCCGCTCCACACACCGTCCTCGGAGCGCCAGTCGCGCCGCCCGTCACCGGACAGCGCACGAACTGCGCCTCCTGCTCGATCGGACGCACGAAGCAACCGATCTCGATGAATGTCCTCGGATGACGTCCGCTCGGCGGAGAGTCGCGCCACCCGTCGCGCCTGGCGGGAGGGGTAAACGAATGCGCCTGTCTCTTCGACCGATCCACCAGCCGTTCCTCCTTTTGCCGATCCTCTTCGCGCTCGCCTGCGGCGAGGGCGAGTCCGAGCCGATCGCGCCGGGCGGCGAGGGAGGCGGCGCGCCACCGGCCTGCGACGTGAACGAGACGCGCGCCTGCGTCTGCACCGATGGACGAAGCGGCGCGCAAAGCTGCGAGGGCGCGGCCTTCGGGCTCTGCGTCTGTGAGGGCGGGGGCGGAGGCACGGGCGGCGGCGACCCGGGGCCTTGCGCCTCGAGCGTCGACTGCACGACTGCGGCGGCGCCCGTCTGCGCGCCCTCCGGCCGCTGCGTCGAGTGCACGACGAACGAACACTGCGGCGCGGACGCGTTCTGCGAGCTGAGCCGCTGCCTTCCGCTCGCGGCGGGTGGGAGCGGCGGCGGTGGTTCGGGCGGCGGGGGCCCGACGCTGGAGCCGCTCGCCTTCACCGTCACGTTTCCGTTTTTGATCGAGGCGTACGGGGAGCGCCTCTTCCCCTCGTATCTGGCCCATCTCGCGGGGGATGCCACCTCGTGGCGCCCGCTCGAACTCGCGTGCATCTCGATCGCGAACCCCAACCCCGAGGCGGTGCAGCTCCGGCTCGAGGTCTCGCTCGACGGCTATTCGTCTCCCGCCTCCCGGCTCGTGACGGCCCGGGCGGGACGCTCGACGCTCGAGTGTCTCACTCCGACGTTCGATCTGACGGCGCTCTATTCGCTCCGCTCGCGGACGAACGCCAACGTGCAGGTCCGCGCGGAGGCGGCCGGCTCCGGGGCGACGCTCTTCGATGAGGGCACGCCGGTGCCGCTCTCGCCCGGCAGCAACGTCTTCTGGTCGACCGACGCCGGAGCGTTCTACGACTCGGTCGCGGCGCTCGTGATGCCCGACAACGCCGACGTGACGCGGATGTATTCGGACGCGAATGCCTGGTCCTTCCTCGGCGGCTTCGGGGTCGGTGGCTATCGGAAGGAGCGCGACTACGTCGAGCTCCCGCCGCAGTCGACGACGATCGCCGTCAACGACATCTGGCAGGACTGGTTCTACCTGGACGAAGGCGAGCCGATGTCCATTTCTGCCGACTCGATCGTCGGCGGTGCGGACGCGGACCTCGACTTCTACGTCTTCACCTCCACCGAGTTCGACAAGTGGATGACCGGGGCCAACGCCAGCGCAGTCGTGATCGAGCGGGACGCGCTCTCCGGGACCCAGCTCTTCGTGCCGGCCGGCCCGGGCGATTGGTACGTCTTCGTCGCCTGGAACACGAACGACAACATCCTCTCGCGGGACTTCACCTGGACCCGGGAGGCGACGAACGCAGAGCTGATCAGCGACTACCTCGCCGCCTTCTTCCAGGTCCTCTACGCCGAGGGGATCAACTACATCAGCGTGCCCGGGACCTTCTTCGACGCAGCCCAGCGAGTGCAGTGGCCGGAGGAGATGCTCCGGACCGGTGGCGGCAACTGCATCGACGGAGCCGTGCTCTTCTCGAGCCTCGCAGAGCTGGCGGGCCTCGAGCCGGCGATCGTCGTCGTCCCCGGACACGCCTACATGGGCGTCTGGTCGAGGCCGGCGGAGTACGGAGACGCGAGGGCCTTCTGGCCCATTGAGACCACGATGGTCGAAGCGGGCGACCCGTGGCAGGCGCTCTCCCGCGGCTCCGAGGAGTTCTACACCGACACGATCGACGCGTTCATCGACGTCCGGACGATGCGGACGGCGGGCCTTCGACCGATCCCGCGCTGAAGCGTCTGGTGTCGCGCCGACCTGCGGACGGCCCGGGACTCCACTGCGGGCGACTCAACGTTCCGCGCGGCCCGAGTAGAGCTTTGCCGCCCCTTCGTGCTCCGAGGCGACGAGGCGGCGAAGCTCTGCCGGCACGAGCACCTCGACGGCAGCGCCCAGCGCGACGACCCGCGTGGCGAGCTCCGGCGTGATCGCGGCACGGAAGCACCGCTCGGCGCCCGACGCCGTGACCCGCGCCTCCGGGACGCCGAGCCGTGCAGCAAGCTCTGCCGCCGAGAGCGACGTCCGCACCCGGACCTCGCCCGACGGCCCGCGCCAGACGCCGACGGCGTCTCCGAGCCACGCGTCGAGGTCGAGTGACCGCGGCGAAAACGTGTGGCCGTTCGGGGCGAGCTCGACGATGCGGTCCAGGCGGAAGCATCGCGCCTCGTCCAGCGCGACGTCCCAGGCCGCGAGGTAGGCGAGCCCCTGCACGAGGAAGAGGCGGAGCGGATCCAGCAGCCGGCTTGCCTCGGGGCGCTCGAAGGAGCGGTAGACGACGCAGAGCTGCTCGCGGCCGACGATCGCCTGCGCGAGTCGATCGACGTGCGTCGTACCCGGCCCGCGGCTCCCCGCCCGCGGCAGCGCGAGGAGCGGCGCGACCTTCGTGGAGGCGCCGCCGAAGCGGTCCATCGCCGCCGTCGCAGCGCGATGGACGGCCGAGCCTTCGAGCGGCGCGAGCGCCTCCACTGCTCCGCGGAGCGCGGCCACCTCGAGGGCGTCGATCGGCGCCGAGTGGCGCGACCGGAAGCCCGCCGCCAGCCGCCAGCGACGATCTCCGGCGTCGCCGACGTTCTCGAGTGGATAGCCGGCGAGCTGCAGGTGCTCGAGGTCCCGGTAGACGGTCCGTCGAAGCACGCCGAGCGCTCGCTCGACCTCCTCCACGCGCACGCCAGCGGGGCGACCCTCGATGAACCGGAGCAGACGGAGCTGCCGAGCAGCCTGCGCGCCTCTCCCCCGTCGCTGCGCTGTGGGTCCCATTGCTACGGGAGAGCCGCCACGGGCCGGACGTCTGACGGCTCCGCGGCGGCGCCCCGCCACGTCAGCCCCCGGCCGGCTTGACCGGGTCCGTCGCGACCGGAGGGAGCGCCGGTGCCGCGGCGCAGGCCCAGCTCGCGGTCCGCGTCGAGAACGCGATCGGCGCGAGCGTCAGAAGCGAGTTCCCGCAGAAGGCCTTGTCGGCCCCGTCGCAGCTCGCGTAACCGGCAGCATACCCGCCGACCGCCAGCCCGACGTAGATCAGGACGTCGACCGGCGCCATCTGGCTCTCCGACCAGGCGAGCCCGTGTTCGCAGCTCCCGCCGTCCGGCCGGGAGAGCGGCACGAGGCCGCCGAGCGTGAAGAGCTGCATGCCGCTCTCTTCGGGCTCCGCCCCCTTCATCCGGCCCGAGTAGACCTTCGTGGTGTGACAGCCCGCGGTCGATGCAGCCATCGCGAGGAGCAGCAGTGCCATTCCTAGTCGTCGCATCGGTAGTCCCTCCCAGGTTCGGGCGGAGACTGAGGCGGCCGCACGTCAGCGGGGGACACCTGGAAAGACATGTCCCCGGATGACGCATCCGGCGATGCTGAGCGACCACGCTGCAGCCCAGCCGCGAGGAGCGACCCAGCGGATCGCGTGGCGCGCGACCTCGGCGTCGCA
>CAYHCR010000373.1:0-4762 GCA_964354895.1 uncultured Myxococcales bacterium
AGCGTGCTGCCCTTGTCTTCCAGCACGAGCCCCGGTCTGCTCTCGACCCAGGCGCTCAGAATGCCACGCATCGTGGCGATTCCACGCACCGAAAATCGGTGCAGCCGGCCGCTGGCGTCGCGCCTCTCCGCTCCGTGCTGTCCCGCCACGGGCAGGCGCAGCGGTTTGAAAAGGCGGTCGATGTCCCCGATGCGCCGTCCGCTGATCAATGCGACTGCGCCGCGCGAGGCGTGTTCCAGCTCCCGCACCATATCCACCACTTCGGCCTCGACCCGGACCTGGTCCGGTGTATCGGCGAGTTCTACCAGCGTGCCGTCGAAATCCAGAAACCAGGCGGCGCGCGCCGCATCTATTATGGGCGCACCCGTGCGCACGGTGCCTCGTGCTACATCGGTGCGGCGCCGCCCCAAGCGGCACGGCACGGCATCGTTCATGCCGCATTCCTCTTGGCCGTCGCCCCGCCTGCAAACGCGAGGCGCCCCCGCTTGCGCATCGCGGCGGCATCGAGCAGCATGCGCCCGGCCCAGCGGTAGACGTTGAACTCCGCGACGACGCGCCGCATCGAGCGCATCCGCTCGCGCTGTTCGGCCTTCTCCATCTGCAGCGCCGTCGCGAGCGCTTCGGCGGCCTCCCGCAGATCGTAGGGATTCACGACGAGGGCCTCGGTCAGATCGCGCGCGGCGCCGGTGAACTGGCTGAGCACGAGCACGCCCTGCTCGTCATCGCGCGCGGCGACGAACTCCTTGGCGACGAGGTTCATGCCGTCGTGGAGGCTCGAGACGTAGCAGAGCTCGGCCGCGCGGAAGTACCGGAAGACCGTGGGCGGCTCGTGGTGCGCGCGGAGCAGCACGATCGGCTTCCAGGTGGCGGTGGCCCACCGCGCGTTGATCTCGGTCGTGACCGCCTCGATCCGCTCGTTGAGCTCGCGGTAGCGGTCGATCTTCGTGCGGCTCGGCGCCGCGAGCTGCACGAACGTGAAGCGCCCTCGGTACTCCGCGTGCTGCTTGAGCAGCTCGTCGACGGCGAGCAGCCGCTCCTCGATCCCCTTCGTGTAGTCGAGCCGATCCACGCCGACGCCGAGCAGCGCGTCGGGCGGCAGCCCGAGCTCCTCCCGTACGGAGGCGCGACACGCGGCGACGTTCGGCAAACCTTCCAGCCAGCGGACGGGCCATTCGATCGAGATCGGGTAGGGCCGGACGAGCGTGGTGCGGGGCCCCTGAATGACTGCGTTCCGCTCGCGGTCGATGCGGCTCTCGAGGAAGACGTCGACCGCGCCGAGGAAGTGGTTGCAGTGCTGCTGCGTGTGGAAGCCGAGGATGCTGGAGCCGAGCATCCCCTCGATCAGCTCTTTCCGGTACGGACAGATCCCGATGCGCTCGTCGTTCGGCCAGGGGATGTGCCAGAAGGTGAGGATCGTCGCCTTCGGCAGCCGCTCCCGGATCATCTTCGGCGCGAGCGCGAAGTGGTAGTCCTGCACGAGCACGATCGGGTCGTCGGAGTCGACCTCGCTGACGACCGCGTCGGCGAATGTCCGGTTCACGGCCTTGTAGTGAGCCCAGTCCTCCGCCCGGAAGACGGGCCGTGTATGAGCCACGTGGCAGAGCGGCCAGAGCCCCTCGTTCGAGAAGCCGTAGTAGTAGCCGCGCTCCTCCTCCTCGGTGAGCCAGACGCGCCGCAGGAGATAGGACTCCTCGCCGGGCGGCACACGCACGCGATCGTGGGCGTCGACGGTGTCGCGATCGGCCGATCCGCCGCCGTGTGCCACCCACACACCGGAGAAGGCGCGCATGACCGGCTCGATCGCCGTCACGAGTCCGCTGGCCGGATGGAGCACGCGGACCGCGCCGTCGGGCGCGCGGTCGTGGATGTAGGGCTCCCGGTTCGCGAGCACGACCACGCGCTCGCCGTGCAGGTGTTGCTTGAGGGTCGAGCGCAGGCGCTCCGGGCTCCAGAGCCCCGTGCGCGCCTCCAGCGCCCGCTCGCCCGCGAGCTCCTCGGCGAGCGCGCGGACGTCCCGCACGAGGGGCAGGAACTCCTGCGGTGCTTCCCCCGTCAGCGCCTGCCGCAGCTCCGCCGTCCAGCCGCGCCACGCGAAGCGGATCGAGACGAGCGTCACGAGCGCGCCCCCGAGCGCGAGCACGAAGAACGCGCCCAGCATGAATCGGTCCGGCCGGCGGCGAGGCCGGCGTGCAGCGCTACCGCGCGAACACCAACGTCCTCGAGACCGTCTTTCAGACGCCGGAGGGGAGCCTCCGCGTCATCGACTTCGCGCCGCGCTTCCACCAGCACGGCCGCTCGTTCCGCCCGACGAAGCTCGTCCGGATCGTCGAGCCGATCTCCGGCACGCCGCGCATCCGGGTCCGCTGTGAGCCGATCCTCGGCTGGAGCAAGGCGCGCCCGCAGCGCGAGGAGGGCTCCCACCACGTCACGTTCCGCGGGTACGAGAGCGAGCTCCGGCTCACGACCGACGCCCCTCTCTCCTATCTCGGCGGCGAGGCCTTCGCGCTGCTGCAGCCGCTCCACTTCGTGCTCGCCTGGGGCGCGCCCGTGGAGGAGGCGTTGCAGCCGCTCTGCCGCAACTTCCTCGACCAGACGACCCGCTACTGGCAGCCGTGGGTGAAGCAGTCCGTGATCCCGCCGCGCTGGCAGGCAGAGGTCATCCGCAGCACGATGTCTATGGCGAGATGGTGCTCGCGCTGACGCCGCTCCTGCTCGATCTCCGCTTCGGCGAGCACGTGACACCTCGCGTCCTGGAGCTCGTCCGTCGCCTCGCCGACAAGGCGATCGGACTGGCTGGCTTGCCCGACGCAGGGATCTGGGAGTACCGGGAGGGCTGGCGGGCGCAGACCTTCTCGACGCTGATGTGCTGGGCCGCGGCCGATCGCGCCGCGTCCGTGGCGCGCCTGCAGGGAGATCCGGACGCCGACCGACTCGGCCTCGCGGCGGGCTCGATCCGGGACCGGATCCTCGCGGAGGCGATCGATCCGGCGCGCAACGCCCTCGTCGCGGATCACGGCGGGACCGCGCTGGACGCCTCCATGCTCCAGGCCGCCACGCTGCGGCTGCTCCGCCCCGACGACCCGCGCCTCGTCGCGACGATCGAGGCGATCATGACGGAGCTCGATCTGCACGGCTGGCTGCTGCGCTACCGGCACGACGACGGCTTCGGGGTGCCGACGGTGGCCTTCACGCTCTGCACCTTCTGGCTCGTCGAGGCGTTGGTCGTGATCGGCCGACGTGCCGAGGCCGAGGCGATCCTCGAACGCGCGCTCGGTGCGCTCTCGCCGCTGGGCCTGCTCGCGGAGGACTTCGATCCCGTCGCGAAGCGCCAGCATGGGAACTTTCCGCAGGCGTACGCGCACGTCGGCCTCATCCACGCCGCGTTCGCCGCTTCGCCGACCTGGTCCGAGGTGCTCTGAATGGCCGCTCCGTCGCACCGCTCGCCCCTGCCCGTTCCTCCGCCGGAGGCCTGGGCGCCGCTGCGCAGGTTGGCCGCGCTCGCCGCCCGGCCCGTCGAGGCCTTCCTTCGGATCGAGGCCGCCTCGGGCCTGCTGCTCCTCGCCGCCGCCGCCGTCGCGCTCGCGCTCGCGAACTCGCCGCTCGCCGCGGCTTGGGCCGCCCTCTGGGAGACGCCGCTCGCCGTGCAGTTCGGCGCCTTCTCGTTCGAGCGCAGCCTCGCGTGGGTCGTCAACGACGGCCTGATGGTGATCTTCTTCTTCGTCGTCGGCCTCGAGATCCGCCGCGAGCTCCACGACGGCGAACTCTCCGAGTGGCGCAGAGCTTCCTTGCCGGCCGCCGCCGCGCTGGGCGGGATGCTCGTACCGGCCGGGCTCTACCTGCTCTTCGCGGGCGCCGCCGAGACGCGCTCGGGCTGGGGCGTCCCGATGGCGACGGACATCGCCTTCGCGGTGGGCGTGCTGACCCTGCTGGGACCGCGCGTCCCGCCGGCGCTCCGGGTCCTGCTGCTGGCGCTCGCGGTCATCGACGATCTCGGCGCGATCCTCGTGATCGCGATCTTCTACTCGTCGGGCGTGGCCCCTCTGGGCTTCGCGGTCGCATCGGGCGGGCTCGCAGCCATCTTCGTGATGCAGCGGATCGGCGTCCGCGCCAAGGCCGCGTACGTCCTCCCCGGGCTCGTCGTCTGGGGCGGCATCTACGCGGGCGGCGTCCACCCGACGATCGCCGGCGTGGTCCTCGGCCTCGTGACGCCCGTGCGCGCGTGGCTCGGCGCCGACGGTTTCGTGCGCGGCGTGCGCGAGGAGCTCGATCGGCTCCCGGCGGAGCGGACCGGGACGGCGGCGCTCACCTCGACGCTGCACTACGTGCGCCTGGCCGAGCGGGAGGCGGTCTCGCCCGCAGAGGGGCTCATCCACCTGCTGCACCCGTGGGTCGCCTTCGGGATCATGCCGATCTTCGCGCTCGCGAACGCGGGGGTCTCGCTCGACGGGCTCGCGATCGAGGGCGGCACACTCCGGGTAATTCTCGGCACCGGCGTCGGCCTGGTCCTGGGCAAGCCGCTCGGGATCCTGCTCGCGTGCGCGCTCGTGGTGAAGCTCGGCGTCGCAAAGCTGCCCGCCGGGATCGGCGCGCGCCAGCTCGTCGTGCTCGGCGTCGTCACCGGCATCGGCTTCACCATGGCGCTCTTCGTCGCGCAGCTCGCCTTCCCTTCGCCCGTGCAGCTTGGCGCCGCGAAGCTCGGCGTGCTCGTCGGCAGCGGCGCGGCGGGCGTCGCGGCGTTGCTCCTCGGCCGGCCGCTGCCCCC
>CAYHCR010000374.1:0-4761 GCA_964354895.1 uncultured Myxococcales bacterium
TTCTTCTACCTCTGGGGCAGGCCGTGGTTCGTGCTGGAGCGCGATCCGGAGCCGACCTCCCGCGCGCTCGAGGCGCTGCGCGCGGCGGGCACCCAGGCGGCCGTCGCCGCGAAGCTGCTCGAGCAGGTGCGCAGGTTCCGGCCGGAGGCGGAGCGCGACTTCGCGGCCCTCGCGGACCGATCCTGGACCGACGAGACGCCCGACGACCGGCGGGCCTTCCTGCGCGCGCAGCAGGACGAGCTGGCAAACGTGCACGACCTCTTCGCCGGGCACGCGCCGTCGATGCGGCTGCACGGCACGGTCGAGGGGCCGGGCGGACGGCCGATCGGGCCCTCCGAATTCGCGCAGCGCGTCGCCTTCCGCGCCGCGGAGCTGGCCGGGCTGACGGCGCCGTTCTGGGTGAGCCGGAACGTCGCGCTCGGAGATCTGATCGAGCTGGGGGATCTGGCCGCGTCGCCGCTGTTCCTGTTCGCGCGGGCGGAGGGCTTCGAGCGGCGGCTGCTGCAGCTCGTCCCGAGCCGCGTGACGGAGCGCAGCTCGACCGGCGTCTTCGTGCGAAACAAGGATCTGCCGGCGCTGGCGGAGCTGCTCTACCGACCGCCCCAGGAGCTGCTCGAGAAGGCGCCGGGCGCCGCGCGGCTGGAGCTGCCCGCCGTGCGCCGCGTGGCGCGCCTGCTGCGCGAGGCCGTCGAGCACTGCCGGCGGACCGGCGCGGGGCTCTGGGAGGTCGAAGGGCTCTGCCGGCCGTTCGACGGCGACTGGCCGTGAAGCAGCGCCGCGGCCTGATCAGCGAGGCAGCGTCGGCAGCGCCCCGGTGAAGCCGGCCTCGAGCCGCCCGTCGAGCAGCTTTGCCGTCCTCCGGCCCGCCGCCCAGCTCCACGCCTCGCGTCTGCCCTCGGGCGACGGCGAGAGCGTGCGGCGCTCCGGCTCGCCCCAGGCCATCACGATCGCGCGGCTCTCCATGCCGGGCACGAGCCGCTTCTCGCGGACCGCGGCCCGCTGCTCCTCGGGGAGCGCGGCGAGATCCGCCGCGATGTCCTCCGGCGAGAGCCAGCGCACGAGCTGCTCCATCGTCGACTCGTAGTCGCGCACGTCACCGAGCACGAGCGTCGGGATCGGCTGCTTCGCGGCGCCCTCGACGTCGAGCGAGAGCCACGGCGAGAAGCGCGGCGAGATCGGCGGGCGCCCCGCCATGGTGAAGGCGCTCGGCAGCTCGAGCTCGACGATCCGCACCCGCGTCCCGGCCGGCAGGATCGCGATCGGCGCGCCCGGAGGCACCGCCTCCTTCGTCGTCGGCGAGAGCACCCACGGGCGATCGTCCGGCGCGCCGTCGGTCAGCAGCAGCCGGGTGTTCTCGCTCCAGAACGGGGAGACGAAGAGCGAGTGGCGCAGGTAGAAGGTCTTGCCGGGCAGGTCGTGGGCGAGGCGGATGCGCGCCTCGTCCGGGACGACCGAGTCGGTGGAGCAGCTCTGCAGCGAGGCGAGCAGCAGCGCGGAGGTGAGCCAGCGCGAGAGCGCCCTACGCATCGCCGCCGCCCGGCTTGCGGCCGCGTCCACCGCGTCGCCTGCGGCGCTTGCGCGCGGCGTCGTCGGGTCCGGCGTCGCCGCGGGGGGCGCTCTCCGGCGCCGCCGCCACGCGCGTCGGCTCGGAGGGACGCTCGCCGCGGCGCGGTCTCTCCCGATCGCGATCCCGGTCGCGATCCCGATCCGCGCCCTCGCGGACGGGTCGATCGTCGCGCGGCTTGCCGGCGTCGCCGAAGAGCTTGGGCGGCTCGCCGAGCACAGCGACGTGCGTGGCGCGGGCGCGCAGCGCGGCCACGAGCGCGGCCTCATCGGCCGGCGCCTCACGGAGGATCGTCGCCGCGCGGCCGATCGCCGCCGCGTCGTCGGTCGCGCCGGATCCGGCCACGTACGCGACGGGGAGGTGCTGCGCCGCTTCGACGGCGAGCTCGTTCACTGCCGTCCGGTGGCGGCCCGACCAGACCTGCACGCCGTCGAGCTGCTGCAGCGTGAAGAGGTGGTCGCCCATCGGCCGCGGCAGATCGCGATCGAACGGGTGCAGCGCGATCGCGGCGCCGCCACGTGCGCGGATCGCCTCGATCACCTCGCGCGCCGGCGGCAGGCCCGAGCGGCCCGGCGCGGGCAGCCACGTCGCGGGCTCCGGCTGCGTCGCCGGATCGGGGAGGATCGCGAGCAGATCGCCGTGATCGGTCGCGAGCTCGACGCCGAAGAGGACGGTGAAGGTCGCGTCGCCGCGCGGGAGCTCACGGGCAGGCGCGAAGGTTCCCACCGCGGCGAAGAGCACGCCATCGAGGCCGGCGGCGCGGGCCGCGTCGATCGCAGTGGAGGGGGGCAGGGTGCCGCCCGGGAAGCCGCCCGGACGGACCGCGAGATCGAGGAGCATGGTGGCAGTTTGGGTAGCACGCAGCGCGTCGGAAGGGAACGGAGCGCCGCGCGCGGAGGTGTGCGTCGCGGCGGGTTTCCCGGCCGGCGAGGCCGGTGGTACGGTCCGCGCTTCGGTCCGGTCGGCCATCACGCGGGGGGGCTCGCATGTTCACGGGCGTGAAGGTCTTCTCGGCGACGCGGCCCCGGGACCGCGAGGAGCTCGGCGAGGTCGTCTCCCGCTGGCGCCGCAGCCATCCGGGGCTGACCGTCGTCGACCAGGTCATCAAGCAGAGCTCCGACGACGAGTTCCATTGCCTCTCGGTCATCCTCTTCTACGCCGACGGGCCCGCCCGCCCCGCCTGAAGGTCGAGCCTTGCGGTCCGCGATCGCGGCACTCCTGCTCCTGCTCGCGGCCGCTTGCGCGGCAGAGGACCGGCCGACCTTCGGCCCGGCGAAGCGTCCCCGCACCGAGAATCGCCTCTACTTCGGCGGCGGCGCAGAGCCCGAGTCGATCGACCCCGGGCTCGCGTACGACTCGGCCGGCATCGAGCTCGCGCGCAACCTCTTCGAGGGCCTCACCCGCTATGACCCACGCACGCTGCGGCCGCTGCCGGGCGTCGCCGCGCGCTGGGACGTGGACGAAGCGGGCCGCACGTGGCGATTTCACCTCCGGCCCGACGCGCGCTGGAGCGACGGCACCGACGTCACCGCCCGCGACTTCGTCTGGGCGTGGCGACGGGTGCTCGATCCAGCGAACGGGGCGCAGTACGCCTCGCTGCTGTGGGCGATCGAGGGGGCCAAGGCCTTCGCGCAGGGGCAAGGCCCGGCGTCGGCCGTCGGCGTCCGCGCGATCGACGAGCGCACGCTCGAGGTCCGGCTCGAGCGGCCGATCCCCTGGTTCCTCGAGCTGCTCGCCTTTCCGACGTTCCACCCGGTCCCGCGCGGCGTGATCGAGCGCCATGGGGCGAGCTGGACCCGGCCGGCGCACCTCGTCTGCAACGGCCCGTTCGTCCTGGAGTCATGGCGGATCGCGTACGAGATCCGGCTTCGGAGGAACCCGCAGTACTGGGGCCGCGACGACGTCGCGCTCGACGGCGCGGTCTCCATCCTCTCGGACGACGACCACGCCATGCTGCGCCTCTACCGCGCCGGCGAGCTCGACTGGCTCGGCCCGGACGTGAAACCGCCCCAGGAATTTCTGCGGGCGCTGCAGGGCAAGCAGGACTACGAGACCAGCGAGGAGCTCGCCTCGTACTTCTATTGGGTGAACCACAGGCCGGCGCCGCCGGGGACACCTGCGCCACTGCACGACGTCCGCGTCCGGCGTGCGCTGAACCTGGCGATCGACAAGGACGCGATCGCCCGCTTCGTGCTCCGCGGCGGTCAACGGCCCGCGCGGCACGTGACCCCCGAGCTCTTCGCCTCGCTGGGATACATGGCGCCCGAGGGCGAGGCCTGCGATCCGGCCGGCGCCCGCGCGCTGCTCGCAGAGGCGGGCTGGGGCCCCGGCAAGCGCAAGTTCCCGCCGTTCGAGCTCTCCTTCAACACCAGCGAGGCACACAAGCAGGTCGCCGAGGCGATCCAGCAGATGTGGAAGCGCGAGCTCGGCCTCGAGGTGGAGCTCGCGAACTCCGAGTGGAAGGTCTTCCTCAACAACCGTACGGAGGGCTACTTCACCGTCGCGCGGGCCGGCTGGACCGGCGATTTCCAGGACCCATACACCTTCCTCTCGATCTTCCTCTCCGACTCCGAGCTCAACGAGGGGAGGTGGAGCGATCCCACCTACGACGCGCTGCTGCACGACGCGCTGCAGGCGCGGACGCAGGAGGAGCGCTTCCGGCTCTACGGCGAGGCCGAGGCGATCCTCAACCGCGAACTCCCGGTGATCCCCGTCTATTTCTACGCGAACCAGTCGCTCCGGGGCGCGTGGGTCGAGGGCCTCCACCCGAACTCCCAGGACATCCACCCGCTGCGCGATCTGCGGCTGCGGGGCGCGCGCTGATGGGTCGATACATCCTGCGGCGCCTCTTCGCGATGGTGCCCGTCCTCTTCGTGATCCTGACGGTCTCGTTCGTGCTGATGAAGCTCGCGCCGGGCGGGCCGTTCGACGCGGAGAAGCCGGTGCCGGCGGAGATCCGGCGCAGCCTCGAGCGCAAGTACCGCCTGCGTGAGCCGTGGTGCGAGCGGCGCTTCCTGCCGGCGCTCGCGCGTGAGGCGGCGCTGGAGAAGGACGAGGAGCGGGCGCTGCGCGCGTCGAACCCGTCCGGCTCACGGATGGAGCGGCTCTGCTCGGAGCTCTCGCAGTACGGCTGGCTGCTGCACGGGTATGCGCATGGCGATCTCGGGCCGAGGTACGAGAGGAACGACTCCTCGAGG
>CAYHCR010000375.1:0-4760 GCA_964354895.1 uncultured Myxococcales bacterium
GCGCAACCGCTGCGAGAACATCGCCGGCAGGTCGGGGCCGATGATGGAGGTCTTCCGGCTGCTCGAGCGCGTCGCCGCGAGCGAGTCGACCGTGCTCGTGCAGGGCGAGTCGGGCACCGGCAAGGAGCTCGTCGCCCGCGCCATCCACTACAACGGCCCGCGCCACGACAAGCCGTTCGTGGTGCAGAACTGCTCCGCCTTCAACGACAACCTGCTCGAGAGCGCCCTCTTCGGCCACCTCAAGGGATCCTTCACGGGGGCGCTCAAGGACAAGAAGGGGCTCTTCGAGGTCGCCGATCAGGGCAGCTTCTTCCTCGACGAGATCGGCGACATGTCGCCCATGCTGCAGGTGAAGCTCCTGCGGGTGCTGCAGGAGGGCACGTTCCTGCCGGTCGGCGGCACCGCCACGCGACAGGTCGACGTCCGCGTGATCGCAGCGACGCACAAGGATCTGGCGACGATGGTCGAGCGCGGCGAGTTCCGCGAGGACCTCTACTACCGGATCAACGTCATCAAGATCACCGTACCGCCGCTGCGCGAGCGGACCGACGACGTGCCGGTGCTGATCGAGCACTTTCTCCGGCGACACGCGCGGGAGAAGGGCGCCGAGCGAACGCTCTCGCGCGACACGCTGCAGCTGCTGTGTCGCTACGGCTGGCCCGGGAACATCCGCGAGCTCGAGAACGAGATCGAGCGGCTCGTCGTGCTCTCGGGCCCCGGCGAGACGATCGTCCCGGAGCTCGTGAGCTCCCGCATCCAGGAGGCGCTCGCCACGACGCGCGCGCCGAGCTCCCTCCGGCTCGAGGGCCAGCTCCACGCGGCCGTCGAGACCCTCGAGCGGGAGATGATCCACCAGGGCCTCGAGCGCACGCGCGGTAACAAGTCGGCTGTCGCCCGTGAGCTCGGCATCAGCCGATCGAACCTCATCCTCAAGATCGAAAAGTACGGCCTCGACAAGCCGGGAGCGCCCCGTCGATGACCTCCGTCCGCGAGCTCCACGTCACCGCCACCGACGGCGTGCAGCTCTTCGCACGCGTCTACGGCCACGAGGGACCGGGCCCGGACTGGCTGCTGCTCGACGGCCTCGGCTGCGACGGCTTCGTCTGGCGCCACCTCGTCCCGCACTGGGCGAAGCGCGGGCGCGTCGTCCACCTGCACCACCGCGGGCACGGGCGCAGCGAGCTGCCGCCGGACTGCCGCGGCCTGGACATCGAGACGCTCGCCGACGACGCGGCGACGGTGCTCCAGCGCGCCGAGGTTCCACGCGCGGTCGCGTCGGGCCACTCGATGGGCGTGCAGGTCGCGCTCGAGCTGCAGCGCCGGCACGCGGCGCACGTCGCGGCGCTCGTGCTGGTCTGCGGATCGCCGGGCCGACCGCTCGACACCTTCCACGACAGCCAGACGCTCAAGCACGTCTTCCCGTACGCCAGGCGCGCCGTGGAGCGACTGCCGAACCTCGCGCGCGCGGTGACGCGCAAGCTCCTGCCGACCGAATTCGCGTTCCGCTTCTCCACGCAGGTCGAGCTCAACCCGGAGTGGGTCACGCGGGAGGACTTCATGCCCTACCTGCGCCACCTCGCGAAGATGGACCCGGTCGCGTTCGTGCGGATGGCGACGGCGGCCGGCGCACACTCGGCGGAGGATCACCTGGCCCGCATCGACGTCCCCACGCTCGTCCTCGCGGGCGAGCGCGATCGGTTCACCCCGCCCTGGCGCTCCGTCGAGATGGCACACGCGATCCCGGGCGCAGAGCTGTTCGTGGTCCGCGGAGGTTCGCACGCCGCGCCGATCGAGCAGCCGGAGCTCGTCCAGCTGGCCGTCGATCGGTTCCTCGCGACGCGCCGGGTCCGCTGACACGACGAAGCCCACCGGTCGTGGTCGACCCGGTGGGCTTCTCGCTGGCAATGCTGTCCGCCCGCTACTTCGTCGGCGCGGGCACCGGCGTGCCGGCCGGCGGCGGCGGAATCGGCGCAGGGCCCGTGGCGGGCGCGACGTCCGCGCCGCGCGGCGTGTACTTCTTCACGCCCGAACGGATCTTGATCCCCTTGGGCGGCGGCAGCCCCTTGTCGGCCTGCCAGTTCTGACCCGGGACGAGCCCGGCGGGCAGCACGCCCTTGGGGATGCGCGACGTCTTCTTCGGCTGGTTCTTCTCCAGCCACGCGCGGACGGGCTCCCACTTCTCCTTCTCGGCGAGCAGCGGGTCCGAGACGATCACGAAGTACTTTCCGACGAGGTGCTGGTTCGCCGAGACGCGGTCCCAGTTCGGCTTGTTCGCCGTCTTGTACTTGGTGGCGCAGTCCTTGGACTCCGCGTCGCTCGTGAAGCCGTTGATCTCGACGTAGCGCTCGTAGCCGGAGTACTCGAAGCGGTGTCGCCAGACCGACCGGCAGTAGGGCGCCGCGCGACCCGTCACGAAGTAGACCTTGCCTGGCTCGGCCGTCGTGCCGCGCACGCCCTGCTCCGCCGCGAGGACCTCGGGCGCGACCCAGCCGCCGTGGTCCTTCGTCGGGCCGGTGGGCGCGAGCTCCTTGCCCGGATCGGTCGCCGGCGTCTCGGCCGGAGCGGCCTCCACGACCGGCGGCGTCACGGTGCCGTCCGCCGGCGGGAGCGTCGCAGCCGGAGCACCGGGCGCGACGGGCGTCGCGGGCGCGAGGGGATCCTGCCCCTGGGGCGCCGGCGCCATCCCCACCGGCGCGACGAGCGGGGCGGCGTTCGCGAGCGCTGCGGCCGCCAGCTCCCCGGCCGGCGTCACCGTGGACGCTGCAGCGGGAGCGGGAGCGGCGGCGGTCGGCGCGACGGGCGCCGGCGCCTCCTCGGCGACAGGCAGGTCCGGCGTCGTCGCGCAGCCGGCGAACGTCGACGCCAGCGTCGCGAGCAGCACGAGGCGCAGCGAGGTGTCCTTCATGTGGGGTCCTCTCGAGATCGGGGCGACAAGGAAGTGGATCGCTCCGACGAACGTCACTCGACCTTCTTCAGCTCAGCGACGACGGCGTCGCGACGCGCCGCGTCGGTCATCGCCTCGGAGAACTGGTAGAGGTAGGTCTTGTTGGTGGAGATCAACGGGCTGAGCCGATCCCAGGCAGCCTGACCGGCGTTCATGACCGAGCTCTTGTACTCCTCGAAGCAGGCGGTCGCTTCGGCCTCGGTGGCGTACTTGTTGATGTTCACGAACTCGCCGACGTTGCCCCGCTTCTCGCTCAGGTAGAGCCGCGCGCGCCACGACTCCTTGCAGCCCGGCATCGTGCGACCCGGGAGCGAGATCGCCTCCTGGACCTTGTGCGGGCTGACGTCGAGCAGCTCCTTCATCTTGAGCGCGCTCTCCGGCACCGGCACCTTGGGCGGCTCGGGCGGCTTCTCCGGCTCCGTCGGCTTCACGGCCTCCATGGGCTTCTCGATCTTCTTCGGGGGCGCGTCGACCTTCTTGGGCTCCTCCGAAGGGCAGGCGGTGAGCGCAGCGAGCGCCGCGAGGGCGGCCAGCGACGACTTGTTCACGTTCAACCTCCATGCACCCGGGGTCGGGCGCGGGCGCTCCGATAACACGGGCCCCCCTGCACCCGCAAACCGCGAAGGGCGCCGCAGATGGGGCCCGATCGGCTACCATCGCCCCGACCCTTTCCGGAGCACTGGTGGCGACGTCCGAGCGCGTCGATCGGTTCCTCGAGGCCGTCTTTCGCATCCGGCCCGGAGAAGCGGCGACCACCCTCCTCATGTTCGGCCAGTGCTTCGCGGCCGAAGGCGCGTTCATCGTCGGCCGTTCGGTCCGCGACGCGCTCTTCCTCTCCCGGGTCGACAAGGCCACGCTGCCTTGGGTCTACGTCGCCTCCGCGGTGGCCGTCGCGCTCGCGAGCTACGTCTACAGCCGCTTCCTCGACCGCACCCGCCGCGACGTGCTCACCGCGGCGACCACCCTGCTGCTGGGCACGACGGTGCTCGGCCTGCGCGGGCTCGTCACGCTCGCCGAGGGCCCGTACGCCGCGTTCGCGAAGCCCCTCTACACGCTCGTCTACGTCTGGGTGGAGGTCTTCGGCGCGATCTCGGTGTTGACGTTCTGGTCGTTCGCCAACGAGGTCTGGAACAGCCGCGAGGCCAAGCGCCTCTTCGGCTTCATCGGCGCCGGCGGCACGGTCGCAAACATCCTCGTCGGCATGGCGATCAGCGTGCTCTCCAAGGCGCTGGGCGCGGCAAACCTGTTCTACGTCTGCGCGGGGCTGCTGTTCCTGTCAGCCGGCGTCGGCTGGCTCGCCTCGACGCGGGTCAAGGGCAGGTTTGCGCGCGTGAAGGTCGCCGCGCCGCGCTCCGGCAAGCAGACGATCCGCATGCGGCAGGAGACCAGCCGCGTCTTCCACTCGCCGCACCTGCGCACCGTCGCCGCGCTCGTCGCCCTCACCTTCGTCGTCACCACGCTCGTCGACTTCCAGTTCAAGGTGATCGCGAAGGCGACGTGGCAGGAGGCCGAGCTCGCGGCCTTCTTCGGCCGCTTCTACGCCGCCGCGGGCCTCGCTTCGCTCGTGATCCAGTTCTTCGTCACCGGTCGACTGCTCGAGCGCTTCGGCATCATCGCGTCGCTCGCGGTCCTCCCGATGGGCCTCTTCTTCGGCTCGGCGGGCCTCGCGCTGCTGCCGGGCATCGTGAGCGCGTCGATCGCGAAGG
Organism: uncultured Myxococcales bacterium; assembly: GCA_964354895.1. Taxonomy (GTDB): domain Bacteria; phylum Myxococcota; class Myxococcia; order Myxococcales; family Vulgatibacteraceae; genus CAYHCR01. Next base: position 4,651 of record CAYHCR010000375.1, read on the forward strand.
GCGCGGACAACGTCTTTCGCTACACGGTGAACGACGCGACGATGCAGCTGCTCTACCTGCCGATCTCGTCGGCCTCCCGCGGGCGCGCCAAGGCGTTCATCGACGGGATA
>CAYHCR010000376.1:0-4742 GCA_964354895.1 uncultured Myxococcales bacterium
GCGGCGGGCCCGTCTGGGGGGGCGCGATCAGGGGCGGCCCGGCGGGGGGGCCTGGGGGGAACGGGCCGAACGGGTCGGTCTCGCCGCCCGCGAACGCGAGGATCCGGATCCGGCCGATCGGCGCCGTGGAGGCGACGAGGCGCACCGCGGTCGAGGGCGTCAGGTTCACGCCGTCCGCGACGAGATCGACCGCGAGTGCGGGCAACGACTCGGTCGCGTCGGAGAGCTTCCACTTGAGCGCCGCCCCGAACATCAGCGGCGACGGGCGCGCGTCGCCGGCGTGGCCGCCCTGCCGCAGCGTGAGGCCCGTCTCGAGCCCGGCGCCAAGGCCCAGCGCCAGCGAGACCGGCGACGGACCCACCGCATTGGGACCCTCGTCCGCGTGCTCGAAGCGCAGCTCGAGGCCGAGCAGGCCCGACTGCGCCGGCAACACTTCCGCGTCGGGCACGTCCAGTACGCCGGACTCGCCGGAGCGCGCGATCGTCGGCTCGGCGCCCGCCGTGGTGGCGGTCAGCGCGAGCAGCGAGGCGATGGCACTCCGGCGGGGCAACTCGATCCTCACTCAATGCCTGTTCGGCATTGCCTGCTCTGCTTCGCCCTTCGGGCTACGCCGTCAGCGCCGCGACGGCTGCGTCAACCCGAACTGCTGCAGCGTGCGCTCGATGCTCCGCACGCTCACGTTGTGGCCCGCGGCCCGCAGCTCCGCGGCGATCGACGCGGTCGGCCGCACCGCGTCCTGAAGCCGCGCGCGCACGATCCGCTGCACGACCTCCAGCGTCCTGCGCCACGGACCCCGCGGGCCCGGTCGGCCCGGGAGCAGCCCCTGCAATCCTTCCTCCCGGAACTTCTGCAGCTTCTCGTAGTAGGTGCTGCGGGAGCGGCCCCACCGGGCCAGGACCTCCTCCAGCGGACGGCCGCTGGTCTCGCCCTCGATCAGCATCGCGAGGTCGTGCGCCGCCTTGTCGTCCGGCTTGAGCGGCAGCACGCCGGCCAGTCCGCGGAGCACGTCGGGAGGCGCCGTTCGCATGCGACCTCCCGTGTTCGCCGCCACGTCCGCCGGATTCTGGCGGGCCCGGGAGCGAGGAAAGGCGCGGGACGAGTCGACCGTCCCGCGCCAGTCCAAGGTGCGCGTCTACGTCTCTACTTACTTGTTGTGGCAGGAGCGGCAGAGCGACGAGCCCGTGAGCGTCACGCGGGAGAAGAACGTGGTGCCGGCCGTGCCGTGCGGGTCATGGCAGGTCGTGCACTCGACGCCGAGGTTCGTCGAGGTGCCGGGCGTGAAGGGGATCAGGTTGATCGCGGCGCCGCCGAGCGTGCCGCCCGTCGCCGAGGTGCAGACGCCGGAGGGGCTCGTGCAGCCGACGATGACGGTGTTGTAGTAGCCGCCGACGACCCCGGGGCCGACCTTGCCGGCCGGGATCCCGGAGACGCTCGTGCCGTAGGTCTGGCCGGCGTAGGCGACGGAGACCGGGTGGTTGCCGCCGAGGTTGCCGGCGACGCCCGTGCGGTTGCCACCGAGCATCAGGCCTGCGGCGCTCGAACGCAGCGCGACGGTGGTGATGGGCATGATCGCGGCGACACCCGCGCCACCGTTCATCACGTCGCCGATGGCGATCGAGCCGTCGTGGCAGGCGAGGCAGCGCTTGGAGGCGTTGCGCAGCGCCGTCGGGAGCGTGGTGCCCTCGGTCGTCGCGATGAGCGCGTTGCCGTCCAGGTCGTTGCCCCAGCTGAAGAGGTTGGCGGCCGTGGGCCGGTGGTTCCAGAGCAGCTGCGTGGAGGTCGCCATGTGGGGCGTGTGGCAGAACTTGCAGAGCTGCGTCTCGACCGTGCCGCGGACCGGCGCCGTCGAGGTCGAGCCCATGTCGTGGCCGGTGTTCGCGATCTGCGCGAAGGCCAGACCCGGGAGCAGCACCACCAGCAGGCTGAGGAACCGCGTGAACGTCTTCATCTGGTTTTTCCTTCGTCCGAGCGATCCACCGGGGAGGCGCGACACCATGTCGGCTCGTCCCTGGTGACCCCGCTGGACAGTCAGCAAGAGAGTCGGCGTGGGCTTGAGCAACCGAGGGGCCAGCGCGATTACCCTGCTTTTTCAGCGATCCGAGCGATCCGGCGGCGGCGACTGCGTGAGATGCCCCACCCCCGGTCACTACACACACCCAAGCCCCGACCCCCTGCCCCACCTAGCGCCGCTCGATGCTCCCCGCAGGGGTCGGCGCGAGCGGCACCGGCGCCGCGGGCGGGTTGCCGGAGTCCGCCGCGGTCGTGTTCACGAGGTCGTAGACGTTGATTCGGGAGAGGACCTGGTTGCAGACGTAGATGCGGTTCTTCGTCCGGTCGATCGCGATGCAGCTCGGCAGATCGAAGTACTCGAGCTTCTGGGCGAAGCCGCCGAAGAACATCATCGGCTGGAAGCTCTGGTTGAAGATCTGCACGTTGGAGTGGCCGCCGTCGACGGCATAGAGGTTCCCGAAGCCGTCGAACGCGAGGCCCTTGAGGCGCGAGAAGGTCCCCGGCCCGTCGCCCGCGACGCCGAATTTCTTGAGGTACTTGCCGTCGGGATCGAAGACCTGCACCCGGAAGTTCATCGTGTCGCCGACGTAGACGTTCCCGGCGGCGTCGATCGTGAGGTAGACGGGAAAGTGAAGCTGACCGTCCGCGTCGCCCTTCGCCGGCGGACCGTCGCGGGGCCCCAGATCAAAGAGGAACGTCCCCTCGAGATCGAAGCAGCGGACGCGGTGGTTCTGGCTCTTCCGGCTCGAGCTGTCCGCCACGTAGATCCGGCGCCGCGCGACGTCGAGCGCCAGGCCCGTCGGGCGCTCGAGCTGCCCGGTCCCGAGCTCCCGGAGCTTGTGGCCGAACTCGTCGAACACGAGGACCGAGCCGCTGCCCGACGCGCTGACGTAGACGTCGCCGTTCTTGTCCACGACGACGTCGAACGGACCGGCGATCGGCTCCTCCCCCGAGAAGTCCTTGAGGTACTCGAGCTCGAAGTTCGCGACGAGCACCACGCCGAGCCCGTGGTCGGCGACGTAGAGCCGCTGGCCGTCGGGCGAGAGCGCGATGCCCATCGGCTGCCGCATCCGGAGGTCGTTGGCGCCGCCGAGCACCGCGCGGGTGAACTTGGTGAAGCTCGAGGTGTCGAGATCGACCGTGTGCGAGAACGCACGGACGAACCGGATCCGCTCCGTGTCGGGCGGTGCAGGCCACCCGACGGGCTTCTTCTCCGGCACGGTGGCGCAGCCGGCGGCGAGCACGAGCAGCAGCGGGACGAGGCGTCGAAGAGCCATGGCGGCCTACTGTCCGAGCGCGCGCTTGAGCGCGGCCGGATCGAGGGAGATCGTGGCCCCGCTGCGGAGCGCGTCGATCCGCCGGCGGATCTCGCCATCGGCGCGAGCGCGCGTGACGCCCGCCGAGAGCTCGTCCTGGAGCGCCTCGAGCGGCGGGAGCTGCGGGGCCACCGGCGGGAGGCATAGCACGAGGTGCTGGCCCATCCGGCTCTGGACCGGGCCCGTGACGACGCCCGACGCCGCACCCCGCAGGGCCCGCGCGAGCTCCGGCTCGCCGTCGGCGCTCGCGAGCGCGGTGAGCTGCGCGTCGTCGAGCTCGCCGAGGAGCCCGCCCGCGCGCGCCGTCACGCGATCGAGGCTGAAGGACTTCGCGAGCTCCGCGAACGACTCGCCGGCCGCGCAGCGCTTCGCGAGCGCCTCCGCCTGCTCGCGGGTCGCGGCGACGAGGTGCGAGCAGACGCGCCGGATCTGCGCGGCGAGCTCGACGCGGCGCGCCTCGTAGGCGGCCGTCAGCTCGGCGGGGGTCGCGGCCGGCATGGAGCCGCGCAGCTGCTCGGCCCAGGCCCGCACGAGCGCGCTGCGCCGCACGCCGGCCACCTCGCGCTCGACCTCGGGCCGCGCGCCGTGGCCGCGGTCGATCGCCGCCTGCTCGAGCAGGAGCGCGTCGATCCGCGCCCAAGCGAGCTCGGCCTTCACGGTCAGACCGGAGAGGTGCCCGCCGGTCTTGCCCCGCGTGAGCCGCTCGACGTCGGCGGCGACCTCCCCGTAGGTCACCGCGACGCCGTTCACCTTTGCAAGGACGTGCTTCGCCTCGGCGGCGGTCGGCTGCAGGCGCTTGGCGGTCGAGGTCAGGAACGCCTCGTCGATCTTCACCGCGGCGGCCTTGCGGAGCTGCTCGACGAAGTGGTGCTTCGCCTGGAGCGCGCCCTGCTTCTGTGCGAAGGCCCGCAGCCCCTCCTTGCGCGCGTCGAAGAGGACGTCGTCGCCGATCGTCTTCGCGTCGACGCGCACGATGGCGAAGCCCATCGGCAGCTTCACGGGGCCGGTGAGCTGGCCGAGCGGCGCGGCGAAGAGCGCGGCCGCGACGTCCGGAGGGAGCTGCCCGCGGGACTTCACGCCGAAGTCGCCGCCCTTCTGCGCCGTGTCGACGCTCAGCGAGCTGCGCGCCTCGACGGCGAAGTCGGCGCCGGCAGCGAGCTTCGCCTTGAGCGCCATCGCGTCCTCCTCCGAAGGCACGAGGATCGCGGCGTAGCGCACGCTGTCGCTGCTCTCGTGGAACATGGCGCGCAGCTGCGCGTCGTCGAGCTCGCCCTGCGCCGAGAGCTCGAGCGCCTCGAACGAGCGCGCCGCGAGCGCCCGCCGCGCGGTCTCCACGGCGGTCGTCACGGCGGCCGCCTTTCCGAGCCCCGCCTTCTCCGCCTCCTTCGCCAGCAGCGCCTCGTTGATCAGGTCCTG
>CAYHCR010000377.1:0-4731 GCA_964354895.1 uncultured Myxococcales bacterium
TCGCCAGCAGCGACGCGAAGCTCTCCTCGGGCATGTTGACGAGCCAGCCCCACGCCCGCGCGACATCCGGCGTCCGGCGTTCCACGAGCGCGCGATCCCGCGGCCCGCGAGGCGCGAAGAAGAACTCGGGCCGCGTGAAATGCCGCGGGAGCCGCGCGGCCGCAGCGAGCAGCTCGGGCGCGTCTCCGAGCCGTCCGGTCAGCTCCAGCAGCAGGCCGAGCACGCGAATGTCCTCGTTCGAGCCCGCGCGGGCCACGACGGAAGGGACGTCCAGGCTCCGGTTGCGCCGAAGCAGCACGGGCAGCGCGCGCAGCAGCGTGGCGTCGGTCCGAACCCAGCGCAGCGCCTCGGCGAGCGCCACCTCGATCGGGAGCCGACCGGCGGCGCGCGTCGCGTAGAGCGGCGCGCCGAGGTCGGCGAGCGCGGCATAGACCTCGTCGCGCGAAGGGCTCGGCGGGGCCGGCGTCCCGGGAGCTGGAGGAAGGCCGGTCACCCCGGGATCGTCGGTGTGGCCCGGGCGGCGGTCAAGGCGGGCGCTCGACGGTCGGGGGCGGCGCGAAGGCCCCTCCGCCCTCGTCGACCCGCACTCCTGTCCGCCGGGCCCGTTGCCATTACGTTGCCATGCGGCCACCGATTCCGGCCTCACGACACCAAACGAGGCCCCGGAGGGCCTCGGATGGATTCCTGAGTCGTGGCGAGGGTTTTCGGGTAACGGCGCGTCCCGCCTCAGGTTTTCAGTGATGCATCATTCGAATTCGATTCCCGCCGCCTCCACCAACATTCCTCTGCAACGACGGCCACTTGGCTGGTCGCCACCCGGTTCTTCCCGGTTGGTGGCCGTCAGGTGGCCGTAACTTCGCCTCCTCGTGCCTCGCTCGGCCTCGCGTTTGGCGACCCGGGCGGGGTGGACTCCAGCAGTGCGATCGCCTGACCCCGCGCCGAGGGCGAGAGGTGCATGTAGCGCATCGTCGTCGACAGATCGGCGTGGCCGGCGAGCTCCTTGATCGCCATCGCCGGTGCGCCCCGCATCGCGAGGCGCGAGCAGAACGTGTGCCGGAGAATGTGGATCCGGCCGCTGACGGGCATGCCGGCCCGGGGAGCCGGATGAACGCGCGTCAGGCCGGGTTGGTGGCCGCGTTCCTCGAGAGAGGGCGACTCTCGCCCTCGGACTGCGAGCAGCTGCTCCCCGAGGTCGCGCGGCGGACCGTGCAGCGGGAGCTCAAGGCGCTCGTCGAAGCCGGGCTCGTCGTCGAGCAGGGCGCGGGGCCGACCGATCCGACGCGGCACTTCCGGTGGGCGGGCCCTGCGGACTGAGGGTCCGGGCGTCGAGCTGTGACAGCGAGCTGTGACGAGCTGTGACAGCGAGCTGTGACAGCGAGCTGTGACGAGCTGTGACGGGGCGAGGGACGGGCGGGCGCGGACGCCTCGAATCACGAGCGCGGCAAGGGAGCACCGCGCGAGGTCGTCGCGGAGCGACCTGCGGGAGGGCGCTCCTGCCCGCAGGCGGGAGGAAGCCCGGGGATCGGGGGCGCCCAGCGGCGCGGCCCCGACCAGCTCCGGCCAGTCGCGTCGACGTGGCGCCCCGGCCTTGACGAGCGGTCGGACGAGGGGCAGCGTGGTATCGGATTATCCGATACGCGAGCGCCCCATGATGCCCCGCCCGACCGTCGAAGCGTTCGACCGCCACCTCGTCGGCCTCGGCCTCCGCTTCGAGGGCGTCGTGATCGGAGGCTCGGCGCTCGGGCTGATGGGCGTGATTCATCGAGCGACGCGCGACTTCGACATCCTCGTTCCGGAGCTGCCGCCATCGATCGCCGCGGCCGCGCGTGGCTTCGCCCGGGCGCAGCGCGAAGTCGGCGACGATCTCCTCGACGACTGGCTCAACAACGGACCGATGCAGCTCGCCGAGGTCCTGCCCGTCGGGTGGCGCGAGCGGGTGGTGTCCATCTTCCAGGGGCGAGCGCTGGATCTGAGCACGTTGGGCAGCTCCGACCTGCTGGCGAGCAAGCTCTTCGCGCTCTGTGATCGCGGCACCGATCTTCCCGACTGCATCGCGCTCGCGCCGACCGCGGAGGAGCTCGCCGCTTGCCTGCCGTGGCTGGAGCTGCAGGACGGCAACGAGCTCTGGCCCGCGCACGTGCGCGCGACCGTCGCCGAACTCGGGCGGAGGCTCGGTCATGGCGTTTAGCCGCGCGATCTCCTCCGAGCCGACGCCCCCGACAGACGCGCTCACGGCCCGCATGGCCGGCATCGGGATGAACTTCGCGGCTGAGCCGGACGTCGACGCCGACATCGAGAGCACCCTCGTGTACGCCAGTTCCCTGGGCATGGAGCAGGGGGATCTTCGCGTGCTCGCGGTGCTCACGACGTGGCTCGGCGTGCACCACGCGCACGTCAACGCCGATCGACTCGTCCGCCTCGTGGGCGCGGATCCGTCCGAGCGCGTCCACGCGTACTGGGCGGCCGTCGCGACGTGGCTCAGGAGGGACCGACGCCTCGCTCGTCTCGCAGGCGGTGTCGACGGAGAGCGGATCGACCTGCTGCCGACGGGGACCTCGTTCCTGCTCGAGCGACGCGGCGAAGACGAGCGCTTCCGCGGGACCCGGCTGCGCGTCCCGAAGGGCACCCTGCGAGATCGGCAGGAGGATGTGCTCCCGGAAGAGGTCCTCGTTCGACGACACGCGGGATACAGGAACAGGGTCCTGATGGGTCCGTCGTTTCGGGCGGATGTATGGACCGCGCTCGAGCGTGCGCCCGACCTCTCCATCGCCGACGTCGCGCGGATGGCCTCGTGCTCGTTCGCGACGGCGTGGCAGGTGGCGCAGGACTTCCGGCTGCTGCGGGCGGCCGGAGCGACGTCTGCCCAAGAGTCTCCGAGGCGCCGACGGTAGATCGCCCAGAGCCGCAGCGCTCTGTTCGCACAGGGACGGCCCGGCCGCGCCGAGGGAAACGAATAGGAGGTCCTGCCGGAGGGCGCCGCGCGGGCCTGAGGTCCCGCGGCGGCCGCGCGGAGCGGCGGTAAAGCTCTGCCGATGGTGGCCGTCAGGTGGCCGTACCGGCGCCTCCCGCGGCCTCTCCCGGCCTCGCGCAGCAGGGCAACTCCCGGAGACGACCCCTCTGCGATTGCGGACGCTTGTGCGGTCAAGGCCGCGACTCGCCTGGGGTTTTCGTCGGAGGCTCGAGAGGTTTTTCGATTCCCGCCGCCTCCACCACAATTCCTCAATGGTCACGCCGGGTTGGCCGAAAGGTCGCCCGGCGTTGCCATTCCGTTGCCAGGGGCGATCGCCACCCGCCGCTGGTCCGGCATTCCGCACCGCCGCCCCCGCTCCGCTTCCCGACGCGGTCGCGTGCGACGTCTGGGCCATGGCGACGACGACAGAGCGGCTGCGCCTCCCCGGCGGCGACCTCCATACGAGGCTCACCGAGCGCGGCCTCCGCGTCACACTCGAGGACTGGCGCGATCTCGAGATCGAGCTGCGGCCGAGGGTCCGCGTCATGGTTCTCGGCCCGGGCTCCGCGTTCTGGGACCTGTCCCGCGCCGAGCGACGGGCCGGCGGCCCCGACCCGTTCCTCTCGATCCTCTCGCGGCTGGAGGATCGCCTCGCACCGCTCGAGGAGCCGTCGCCAGCAGCATCGCGCCTGCTGCTTCGCGCGACGGCGATGCTTCGTCGCGCGAGCGCGCACGGTGTCGCCCGATGTGATCCCGTCGTGCGAAGGGCGGCGCTCGCGTTCGCGCCCATGGATCGCCTCGAGGTCTACTCGCTGCTCGCGAACGACCGCACCGGTCGTCTCCTGCAGGCAAGCACGAGCGTGCCGGGCGCGCTGCTCGTGCTGCGGTTCGCGCTCCAGCGCGGCGGCGCCTTCTCGCGAATCGGTGCTGCCATGCTGCACGATCTCCTCGCGGGCCGGCGCCTCGAGCCGATGCTCGACGAGGCCGTGGCGGGACTGCAGCTCCTTCCACGCGAGCTCTGGTACTCCGTGGACGATCCGACCGGCAAAGACGAGTTCCCCCCGTACGTCGTGCCGGGCCACGGGCATCGTCACTTGATCCGCCACGCAGGCCCGGAGGCGGACGCCTGGTTCCTCGCGCAACCGCCTCCGTTTCCGATCGTGCCGGAGGAGATTCCGTCCGAGCCTGCCGGCCGCCGCGCCTGGTACTCGCTCGCAGCCGTCCACGCGATGCGCTTCGTCGAGGAGGCGCCGTCGCCGCAGGACTTCCGCATGGCGGGCTTTCTCTCGCGCCACGCGGCGCTGCTGGGGAGGCACGCGAAGCGATTCGGCGGCGAGCGCGCCCTCCTGGACGAGCTTTCGATCGTGGCGTCGCGGACCGGACGCGCGCCGGGTCCACGCAGCGATCCGGCGAAGGTGCTCGCGAAGATCGTTCGCCGGCAAGGCGACGACGAGGCGTTCGAGTATGCGCGCGCGGCGAAGGAGGTCGAGGCGAGCGGCGGCTACCCCGCGCCGCCGTTTCCGGCGGATCGGAGCGCCGCGTGGGAGGTATGGCCGATTGTCTCGATCGACGACCTGCGCGAGGAGGGGCGCACGCAGCGAAACTGCGCGCTCACGCGGTTCGACCGGGTCCTGCTCGGAGAGAGCGCCTTCTACGCCGCGCGCCTCGGAACGCGACGGCTCACGCTGGTCATCAACCGTCGTCCCGGTCAGCCATGGAGGCTCGGGCAGGCCGTCGCCTTCGCGAACGCACGGGCGACCGCCGTGGAGCGGAGGGTGCTG
>CAYHCR010000378.1:0-4725 GCA_964354895.1 uncultured Myxococcales bacterium
TCGTCTCCTCCTGCTCTGTTTTCTGTGTGCCGCCGCCGGCCTCGCGGGTGGCTGCGCGCCGGACGACGGCCTCGCGATCGAGTGCGCCGATGCGCTCCCCCCGGGCGAGGCCCGCTACCCGGCCGTGAGCGCGCTGCTGACGGACCCGGGCCCGCACGGCTGCGCGTCCTGCCACAACACCGGCTCGCCGATCGCCGGCCTGAACTTCGAAGGGCCGGGCGTCGCGTGGGACGCGCTCTCGACGAGGCCGGAGGGGATCTATGCGCAGCTCGCGTCGGGCTCGATGCCCGCGGACGGCGTGCCATGGAGCGACGACGAGCTGCGCCTGCTGCGCAGCTGGATCTGCGACGGGAGTGTCTATGAGTCGGACTGAGCTGGCAGCCTGGATCCTCGTGGTGGGGTTCGCGGCGCTCCCCGCGCGCGCAGCCGAGTACCGTGTCTCGGCGGGCAGCGAGGTGGGCTTCACCGCGAAGATCACCGCGAGCAGCTTCGTGGCGAGCTCGAGCGCGGTCTCCGGCACGCTCTCGTACGATCCGGCGACGAGCCAGCTCACGGCCGCGACCATCGTGCTCAAGACCGACAGCTTTCGGACCGGGATGGACACCCGCGACGAGCACCTGCGGGAGAAGTATCTGGACACCCTGAAGTTCCCGGAGATCCGCTTTGAGGTCCCGGCGCAGGCTGTCGCGCTCGTGCCCGGCGCCCCCGTGAAGCTGCGCGGCTCGTTCCTGATCAAGGGCGTGCGCAAGGAGGCGGAGCTCCCGCTGACGGTCACGCGCGCTGACGAGGCCGGGCTCACCGTCAAGGCCCGCTTCCCGCTCGACATCACGCACTTCGGCATCCCGCAGCCGAAATTCGCGATCGTGAAGATGGAGACCGTGCTCGACGCCGACGTGACGATCGTCTTCGCCGCAGCCAAGTAGCGATGCGTCGAGTCCTGCTCGCGCTGCCGCTGCTGCTCGTGGCGTTGCCCGCGGGCGCCTACCCGCAATTCATCGGCAAGAGCTACACGACCTGCGCCACGTGCCACTACAGCCCGACCGGCGGCGGGATGGCCAACAGCTACGGCCACGCCGTCTCCGAGGCGACGCTGCCGGACACGTGGAAGCTCGACACGATCGACGGGCTGCGGGAGACGCTCGCGAAGCCCGACGTGACCGGCCGCGACGACGCCGGGGCGCCTGCGTGGCAGTTCGACGCGGGGCTCGACGGGCGGCTGCTCCTGCTGCCTGGCGTGCGGGAGGTGGACGGCGATGCGACGCTCGTGCCGATCCCGATGCTGCTCGAGCTCGGGGGCGTCGCGGCGTATGGACCCGCGCTCGTGTACGCCTCCGTCTCGCCGCGGCGGGCAGGCGCCACGCAGCGCCCCGACACAATATTCTCGCGCGAGCACTGGGCGCAGTACGAGCTCTCCGATGCGTGGAGCGTTCGCGCCGGACGGATGGTGCGGCCGTTCGGACTGCGGCTGGCGGATCACACGGCCTTCACGCGGGAGGCGGCTGGCCAGGGCAAGTGGAACCAGTCGTACGGGGTGGAGCTGGATCTGGACGAGGAGGCGGGGTCGCTCGCCGTCGCGGCGTTCGCCGGCGATCTTCTGCTCGACGACGGACCGGCCCAGCAGCGCGGACTCGCGGCCACCGCGTCGTGGGCGATCGCGTCGAGGGCGGCGCTCGGCGGCTCGGGGATGGCGTCCCGCAGCGAGCGCTCCCAGGAGCTCGCGGCGGCGCTGCACGCGCGGGTGCGGTGGGTGCAGCGGCTCTACTCGCTCACGGAGGCCGCGGTGGTCCGGCGCTCGACGCTCGACGCGGACGCCTCCCAGGTGCAGCTCGCCGGCTACCTGCGCGCCGGCTGGTTCGCGCTCGAGTCGCTCGATCTCTACGCCGAGTGGGGCGGACGATCCCTGCTGGACGAATGGAACGTGACGAAGGCGCGGTACGGGGCGGGAGCAGACTGGAAGCTGCTGCCATGGCTCGAGCTCTCACCCGCAGTGCTGCTCGAAGAGGACGTCGAGGCCGGGCCGAACGCGACCGCGATGCTGCAGGTCCACCTCGTCTACTGACGGCGGCGCGTTCCGCCCGTAAGGTGGGGCCGTGCCTCCTCCGATCCCCAAGCGCCTCCGCCACATCGTGCAGCGCAGCCACCTCGCGTCGATGCTCTCCTCGACCTACGCCGCCGCCCAGAACGTCGACGAGGAGGAGGCGCACGAGCGCCTCACGCGGGCCGTCGAGGACCCGGAGCTGCAGGAGGCGCTCTACGGGGCGCTCGCCGCCGGGCTCGCGGTGCAGAAGGGCGCCGCCGACGGCGACGACGCGGTCCTCGATCGGCTCAGCAAGGCGCTCGGCAAACGCGCGTCGCGGATGAAGCCGGCGCCTGCCACCCCGGGCCTCTCCGCCGTGATGGTGAAGGTGAACCTCCTCGTGGAGCTCGCGCCGATCTCGATGCGGGCGGCGCTCGAGACCGACAAGGGCCGCGCGATCGTCGAAGACGGGCTGCGGGAGCTCGGCCGGCACCTGGTGAACCAGCTCCTGCGCTGATCGCGAACCCCGCGGATTCGCACGGGGTTTGCTCGCCTCAGATCGATCGACCCCTTCGCGCGTACGACCCCTCAGTCCAAAGGGGTCCCGCTCGTGTCGATGACGTCGCCGCTCCAGCTCGCCTCGAGGGCCGCCGCCACGTTGCGGCCGCTCTACCTGCCGCTCGGGGTGCTGGCCGTCGCGCTCGTGGGGCTGCACCGGGGCGCGGACCGCCTCGATGATCTGCTGCTCGGCTGGCTCGGCGCGCTCGACGCGTGGTTCGACGGCGCGGCGGCGGCTGGGCTCGGGCTGCTGGGCGCGGTCGCGGCCGTCCCGCCGGCCGCGAGCGACGAGTGGGCGATGCAGGCCGCAGAGCTGTTCCCGCTGGAGGCGCACGCGGCGGTCGCGCGCGCTGCAGCGCTGCTCGTGGAGCTCGTGGCGGCGGCGCTGCTCGCGGTGCCGCTCGTCGTGGGAGGACCTCGGGCGGGCGCGGCGATCGGCTGGGACGCGCCGTCCTCGCTGCGACCGCGGATGGAGCGGGCCAGCGCGACGGAGGCCCGGCAGGAGTGGCTGCGGCGGTTGGGCCGGATCGTCGCGGACCCCTCGCTGCGAAAGCTCGCGCTGCCGGTCGCGGCGGTGGCTGCGGCCCTCGCCGGCGCGATCGCGGCGGGCGGGGAGCTCGAAGCGCAGCTGCTCGGCGGGCTCGCCCGGCTCGGACTGCCAGGGCTCGGGGGCGTCGCGCAGCTCTGCGGGTGGATGGCAGCGGGCCTCGTCGCCGTGCAGCTCGCGCCCGAGGCGCTGGTGCGGGCGATCGCGTTCGCGGACGAGCGCGGCCGACGCGCGCGGGCGAAGGGGGCGTCCCGGTTCCAGCGGCTCGCGGCTGGCGTCTTCGTCACGGGGATCGCCCTCCCGCTCGCGCTCGCGGGCCTCGCCCACGGTCTCCCCCGATGAACCGCGGCGGCCTCGGTGAGGCGCTCGCCGCCTGCATCGCCCTGTGGGCCCTCGTCGCGCTCACGCCCGCCGGCGCGCTCTTCGACCGCGCGCTCGATCGCCCCGCCCGGCCGCTCCTGTCGTACTTCTCCAGCGACGCGAGCGCTCGCACGCCCGCACTCCTGCCCGACGCCGCCGGCGACGACGCCGCCCGCGCCGCAGCCCTGCGCGCCGGGAGCCGCGCCGAGCTCGTCGTGGCGCTGGCATTGCTGCTCTCCGAAGGCCGACGCACCCCCGATGGCGCGCCCGACGTCACGCTCGGCCCGGTGGCCGCCGCCGCGTTGCAGAGCGTTGGCGCGCTGCCCCCCGGGCCCACCGACGCGCGCGTCCGCCTCGACGCGCTCGCAGCTGGCCTGCCGCGCCTCGCCGCCGAGCTCGGCTCCGAAGAGGCCGCGGTCGCCGCGTTGGCCGCAGGAGGTCCCCTCGTGCGCGCCGCGATCGAGGCCGCCGCGCGCCACGGCAGTACGTCCCCCGCAATGCTGTCAGAGCTCGCGCCGCACCTGCCGCGTCAGGCGCGCGCCGACGCGCTGGAGCTGGGCCACGCGGCGCTCGGCCTCGCGACGGGCCTCGGCCTCGGCTGGCCGGTCGAGCCCTCGACGCGCGTGAGCAGCCCCTTCGGTGAGCGCTTCCACCCGATCCTCCGCACGCGCCGCTTCCACACCGGCGTCGATCTCTCGGTCCCGGTCGGCACCGCGATCCACGCGACCGCCGCAGCGACGGTGCAGCGCGCGGGGGAGGACGCTGTGAACGGCCGCTTCCTCGTGCTCGATCACGGCCACGGGCTCACGACCTCGTACTGCCACGCCGACGAGCTGCTCGTGGCGCGCGGCGATCGGGTCGGGAGCGGCGCGCTCATCGCCCGCTCCGGCAACACCGGGCGCTCGACAGGGCCGCACCTGCACTACCAGGTCTCCCTCGGCGGCCAGGTCGTCGATCCCCTGCGCCTCTCCCCGCCCGGTCGCGCCGCCCTCGCGCTGCTGCAGGCGCCGCCCCCGGGCAGTTAGGCAGGCGAGAGCGTCACGAGCGCGAGCGTGGCGAGGCCGACCGACGCGACGTCGAGCGGCGTGCGGGTCTGCAGCAGCTCGCCCGCGACCGCCTCGTGCAGGCGCCCCGCCCGGACAAAGAGCAGCAGCTGCCCGCCCGGCGGCACCTCGCGGTGCAGCGGGCCCTGAAGCTCGATCCGCTCGAGGGACGCGCGCCACGCAGCGCGCGCGTAGATCAC
>CAYHCR010000379.1:0-4715 GCA_964354895.1 uncultured Myxococcales bacterium
CGGACTACGTCGTCATCGCGCCGCCCGCGGGCACCGCCTCGAGCCCCGGCCCGCCATGCAGGACGAGCGACTCGCGGGCGATCCGGACGAGCTGTGCGCGCGTCCCGCTCGGCAGCGCCCCGAAGGCGGCGGCGAGCGCCTCGCGCGGGACCTCGAGCTCCAGCAGCGGCTCGCGGCGATCCTCGCCGGGCGGATCGACGGCGGGCAGCCCGAGCGCGGCCGCGCGGGAGAGGGCCCGATCCTTGCGGCGCACCGCCTCGTGACGATCGCCGGCGAACGAGAGCGCGAGCACGAGCCCGCCCTCCTCCACGATCACCGTGCCGTCGATCGGCGGGCGGATCGTCGCGGAGAGCTCGTGCAGCCATGCAGCCGCGGCCGCCGGCGCGCCGCGCGTCGCCGCCCGCTCGAGGCGTGGGGGCACGGCCTGCGCGCGCAGCGTCGCGCCGAGGATCGCGCCGGCCACGCCGCCCGCGCCGAGGAGCAGGTGTGTCAGCCCCGGCCCGGCCGCCGAGCGCGGCGCAGGTTTGCCGCGGTAGATCGCGCCGATCGGCAGCGCGGCGACGAGCGCGGCGACGCTGCTGCCGATCCGACCGTCCTCCGCGCGCCGGCCTGCGTGCGGTCCCTCGAGCCACGTCGCGACGTCGCCGAGGAAGACCGACGGCGGCAGCGGCCCCAGCGTCAGCCCGCGGCCCCGGAGCGTCGACTCCACCGCGGAGACCCGTGCGCCCGCCTCGACCTCGATCCACAACGACGGCTCGTCGACCGGGCCGACCCGATCGAGCGCGCTTCGATCGAGCCGCACCGCGCCCGGCATCAGGCTGCCCCGAAGAGAGAGCGGTACGCCGTGCGCCTGCGACGCAGCCAGGATCCCGGCCGCCGCCGCCGCGTCGATCGGGCGCGCGACCAGCGCGTCGCCCTCCGCGGTGACGCCGCCGCCTGGCACGGCCCGCAGCGCCTCCTCGGCGGCCGGCGAGACCCGGCTCAAACGAGCTTCCCCGGGTTCAGGATGCCGGCGGGATCACAGGCCTCCTTCGCGGCGTGCAGCAACGCCACTCCGCCGGGCGACAACTCCCGGGCGAGGTGCGGCGCGCGCAGCAGGCCGACGCCGTGGTGGTGCGTGATCGACGCGCCGCTCGAGGTGACCGCGCCCATCGCCGCGTCCCACGTCCGTTCGTACGAGGCGAGCCCCTCCTCCGCGGTGCCGGCGGGACCTGAGAAGGAGAAGTAGATCGAACAGCCGTCCAGCCAGGCGTGGCTCATGTGCGCCATGACGAAGGCGTGCGGCACGACGGCCCGGCGCACCGCCTCGTAGGTCTCCTGCAGCCGGCTCCACGGGCAGGCGACCTCGCAGGTGTCGACCCACGCGCCGCGCGTGAACATGACCGGCAGCTTGAACGAGACGTCGTACCGCTTGCGCAGCCAGCGGCGGCCCGGCTCCTCGCCGAGATCGACGGCGCCGTGCGCCCCGCAGATCGCCCGGAGCTTCTCGGCCTCGAGCTCCGCGGGCCCGCGGATGCCCTCGTGGACGACGACGAGCAGGCACGGCTCGAGCAGGCCCGCCGCGCGGTTGAAGAGCGAGATGTTGCGCAGCGCACCGCGGACGGCCGCGCCCTCGACCGCCGCCCGTGGCGCCGCGATCGCGCCCGCCAGCTCGCGCCGCGCCGCGCCCGTGATCGCCGCGGCGAGGGCCGACAGCCTGGACGGCGCCGCCCCGGACAGCTCTGCCGGCGCGCTGTGACCGAGCGCGATCGCCGTGTCGAGCGGGTCGTACAGTCGTGCCACCGCGGGCCGCAGCCCGGCCCGGAACGCGGTGCGCAGCGCCTCGATCGCCCGGCCGAGGTTCGGGAAGCGGAAGCCCCGCGGCAGCTGCGCCTCGGGCGCGGGGAAGAGCCGCAAGGTCACGTCGGTGATGACGCCGAGCGTGCCCTCGCTGCCGAGGAAGAGCTCGCAGAGATCGGGCCCGGTCGCCGGCCTGCGCGGTCGCACGACCTCGCCGGTGCCGAGCACGACGGTCATGCCCGTGACCATGTCCTCGATCTTCCCGTAGCGCGCGGAGCACTGGCCGGCCGACCGCGCGGCGACCCAGCCGCCCACGGTGCTGGTCATGATCGACGAGGGAAAATGGCCGAGCGTGAGCCCCCGGGCGGCGAGCCGCTGCTCGAGCGGCAGGCCGATCACGCCCGCCTCCGCGTGCAGCGTCAGCCCGGCGCGGTCGATCGAGAGGACGCGGTCCATCCGCTTGAGGTCGAGCGAGATGGCGCCGCCGAGCGGGATCGCGCCGCCGCAGACGCCGCTCCCGGCGCCGTAGGGCGTGACCGGGACGCCCTTCTCCCGCGCGAACGCGAGGATCGCGACGACCTCGTCGATCGATCGGGGCCAGACGACGAGCTCGGGCGGGCGCGGCACGCGGCCGGCGCGCCGGTGGAGGAGCAGCTTGGGCCAGAGATCCTTCGAGGCCGCGGCGCGATCCGGGACGGCGGTCGAGAGCAGCAGCTCGGGCAGCTTTGCCTGCAGCTCGCGCGCGAGGCGACGGCCCGTCGCGGACGGCGGCCCGAGCTCCGGAGAGACGAGCTCGAGCGAGGCCTTCAAGTCGGCCCCGCGCCGAGCGCGAGCGTGCGCGCGAGCCTCTCCTTGAGCCAGACGGCGAGCGCCTGCAGCGGCACGCGCGTGGGGCAGACGGCCTCTGCGGCGGCGTAGGACGAAGGCTCGATCGCCTCGACCTCGCGGCGGGCGTGCGGGAGCTCGACCGAGGAGCGCGCGTACTGCAGCGGCACGAGCGACGGGCCGTGGGACGAGATCCGCCCGCTCCCTCGCAGGCGGCCGCCGAGCTCGTCGCAGAGCCCGCAGCCGATGCAGCGCGAGGCAGCCGCGAGCATCGCCTTGTCCTCCGGCGAGGTCGGCACGAGGCGCTCGCCGGCGTAGTTCGCGAGGAATTTGGCCTCGCCGCGCGGCCCCCCGTCCCGAAGCCGCCGGAGCGGCTGCACGACGAGGGCGCGCCACAACAGGAAGAGATCAGCGAGGAATTTCTTCATGGCGGCTGCCATGGCGGTACCACGGCGAGCGGCCGCTTTCAAACGCGGCAGCGGCTCACTATCTTCCACAGGTGACCGACCGTCCGCACGTGACCCGCCGTCCGCGCGACCCCTCCCGCGCGCTGCCCGTCCTCGCGCTCCTCGGGCTCGTGGTCGCGGGCGCGCTGCCGGCCTGCGACCCGGGGCCCGACGGCGTTCGGATCGGCGTGCTCGCGCTCGACCCTGCGACGGGCGGCTACACGCTCCAGGCCCGCACCTTCACGACGCTCGAGGACGTCCCCGCGTTCCGAGGCGCCGCCGCCACGGCGATCGGCGACGCGGAGATCTTCGTCGATCCCTCGAAGCTCGCTGACGGGCTGACCGAGGCGGCGTTCCGCGAGCAGGTCCTGCTCGAGGAGGGCGCGCCGCCCGAGGCGCAGTTCGTCGAGGAGGACGGCGTGCTCTGGCCCGCCGACTTCCACTCGCTCTGCCTCGCGACGACCTACCACGCGTTCGAGCGCGCCCGCCTCTACGCGATCGCGCGCGGCATGGACGAGGACGGGCCGACCCGCGCGATCGAGTTTCATTACTTCCCGAGTTTCTCGATCGGCGAGGAGGGCGCGCAGCCCTTCGCCGACAACGCGGCCTTCTTCCCGCTGCTGCACGCCTTCGTGCTGCTCCCGTTCTCGTCGCTGCAGGAGATCCCGCTCGCCGCGAACGAGGGCGTGATCGCCCACGAGTACGCCCACGCGATCTTCAACGCGGAGGTCCACGGCGGAAGCTGGCTGCCCCCGTACCTGCTCACCTGGCCGGTCGGCTCACCGAGCTCCGCCATGCTCGGGGCCGTCGAGGAGGGGCTCGCGGACATGTGGGCCGGCGCCGTCTCCGGCGATCCGCGCTTCGCCCGCCACTCGCTGCGGGCGTACGTCGGCGACTCGCGCGATCTCGACCGCTTCGAGGTCGAGACGAGCTGCTACTCGGACGCCCGGTTTCGCGCCGATCTCCGCGAGGGGGCCGGCAGCGCCGATCCCGAGCTCTTCTGGCTCCAGCGGCAGTACCAGCTCGGCACCGTGCTCGCCCGCGCGCTCTGGGCGGCGGGGCTCGGCGGCGCGGTCTCCCACGACGACGTGATGGACGCGGTCTTCGCCGGCTACGCCTCGGTCGGCGACCGCTCGCTGCGCGCCCGGATCGAGGCCTCGACGACGGGCTCGGAGCTGTTCACCTTCGCGATCCCGATCGAGGCGTTCCTCGCCGGCGCGAACGACGACGCGACGCGGGCGGCGCTGTGCGCGGTGCTGCTCGATCGCTTCTCGCTCTCGGACGAGTCGGTCGGGGGCCGCTGCGCGGGCGTGACGCTGCGGAGCGAGTGCCCGTGACGGCGCTCCTGCTGGCGCTGCAGCTCGCGGCCACCGAGCGCTCCGTGCCGGTCGAGGCCGGGCCCGCACCCGAGCCCGGCGCCGCCGCGACGACCGGCCCGGGCGTGGGCGCAGAGCTGCTCGGCCTGGTCTATCTGAGGACCGATCCGATCGACGGGGGCCTGATCGGGCTGGGCTCGATCGGCGGCGTCGTCACGCTCGACGCCGAGGCCGCGTTCGGCCCGATCGTCGAGCCCGACGCGTCGCTCCGTCTGGCCGCAGAGCTGCTCGTGGTGCGCACGGAGTGGGGAGGAGGCGAGGGGACCGACGCGCTGGCGGTCTCTCAGAC
>CAYHCR010000380.1:0-4710 GCA_964354895.1 uncultured Myxococcales bacterium
CGGCGCACCTCGATCCACTTCTCGCTCCCCTGCGTCACCTCCGCAGCTGGCGCGTAGCCGCTCGTCGGCCCCTCGACGACGTGGAGCTCCTGCAGGCCGAAGCACTCCGCGGTGCGCACGACCGCCGCGACGTTGTGCGGATCGTGCACGTCCTCGAGCACGCAGGTGAGCGAGCGCGTGCGGGCGCGGACGATCTCCTCGATGCGGGCCTTGCGGGCCGGCAGCAGCAGCGACTCCGGCGCCGGCTTCGGCCTCACGCCTTCTTCCAGAGCACCTGCGCGCAGGCGTCGAGCAGCGCGTCGAGGCCCTCCTTCGTGGCGCCCGAGACGAGCACCACGTCGAGCGGCTTGCCCTTGGCGCGGCTCTTCCTGACCTTCGCCGCGTAGGCCTCCGCGCGAACGCGCGCCGCCGGCAGGTCGATCTTGTTGATGGCGAGGATGCGCGGCCGCCTGGCGAGCTCGGACGAGTACCGCGCCAGCTCGCGCTCGATCGTCTTGAAGTCGTCGGCGAGCTCGCGCTCGGGGTCGAGGTCCGGCGCGCCCGCGTCGAGCACGTGCACGAGCACGCGGCAGCGCTCGGCGTGGCGCAGGAACTGGTGACCGAGCCCCTTGCCCTCGCTCGCGCCCTCGATGAGGCCCGGCAGATCGGCGATCACGAACGAGAGGTGGTCCTTGTAGCCGACCATGCCGAGGTTCGGGACGAGCGTCGTGAAGGGGTAGTCGGCGATCTTCGGACGCGCGCGACTGACCACCGAGACCAGCGTGCTCTTGCCGGCGTTGGGGAAGCCGACGAGACCGACGTCCGCGAGCAGCCGCAGCTCGAGCAGGAGCGCCTTGAGCTCGCCCTCCTCGCCCGGCTGGGCGAACCGCGGCGACTGCCGGACCGACGTCGCGAAGTTCATGTTGCCGAGGCCGCCACGGCCACCTTTGCAGGCGATCCACTCGGCGTCGGCCTCGTCGAGATCGACGATCCGGTCGCCCGTCGCCTGATCCCGGATGATCGTGCCGACGGGGACCCGGAGGACGAGGTCCTCCGCCGCCCGCCCGTTGCAGTCCGAGCCCATGCCGTGCTGGCCGCTGCGCGCCGCGTGGCTCGCGCGGTACCGGTAGTCGAGCAGCGTCGTGAGCATCGGGTCGGCGCGGAAGATCACGCTGCCGCCCGCGCCACCGTCGCCGCCGGACGGGCCGCCCTTCGGCATGTACTTCTCACGCCGGAACGCGACCGCGCCGCCGCCGCCGGCGCCGGAGCTGACGGTGATCCTGACCTCGTCGACGAACTTCACGGTGAGCGCTCCGCGCGACCGCGAGGGGCGCAGAAACGAGCGAGGGCCGCGACGCGCGCGACCCTCGTTCGGAACGTCATTGCTTCCAACGTCGGTGCTTCAGACGCAAGCAGTCCAACTGCGGCGCACGTACCCCGCGCAGGGAGACGCGCCCAAGCCGACCCGCGGCGAACCGCGGGCGCTCGTCTCAGGCCGCCGGGAAGGGCGTGACGGAGATCTTCTTGCGATCCTTGCCGTAGCGCTCGAAGGTCACCGACCCCTCGACCGTGGCGTAGATCGTGAAATCACGGCCCATCTTCACGCCGCTGCCGGGGTGAAGCTTCGTGCCGACCTGCCGCACGAGGATGGTGCCCGGCAGGACGCCCTCGCCGCCGAACCGCTTGATGCCGCGCCGCTGGCCAGCGGAGTCGCGGCCGTTGCGCGTGGAGCCTGCGCCCTTTTTGTGAGCCATCTTCTTGCCTCGTTCCGTGGGCCCGCGCGGGCCCGTCGAGCTGTGTCAGGACGACGCCGCATGCGGCGACGCCGTGCGTTCCGCCGCTGCCCCGTCCGAAGGAGCGGATGGAGCGCGGCCTCGCCGACTGGCGGTGCCAACGTCCACCGCCTCCGGGCGGCGCAGGACTAGAGCGCGATCTTGGTGATCTTCAGCGCCGTGAAGGGCTGCCGGTGTCCGCGGATCTTCTTCCAGCCTTCCTTCCGCTTCCGGAAGTTGAAGACCTTGCGGGCCTTGCCGTGCTGCACGATCGCGGCGTCGATCTTCGCGCCCGTGACCGTCGGCTTGCCGAGCGTGGGGACGTCGACGTCGCCGATGAAGATGACGTCCTTCAGCTCGATCGCGTCACCGACCTTGCCCTCGAGCTTCTCGACGCGGAGGGTGTCTCCCTCCTTGACCCGGTACTGCTTGCCACCCGTGCGAACGACAGCGTACATCGCGACCCTCGTCTTGCCGCGCCGTCGCACCCGGTCAACCCCGGGTGGTGACGTCGCATTCGGAAGCGGGTGCCCGTCGCCAAAGGCGTGCGGGTGCCCGAAGAAAGCGGGGTAACTAGACGATCGGAGGATGGGGTGTCAAGGAGCGTTCCGATCATCGCGCACCCCACGTTCCGATCACGGCCCGGTCGGGTCGGGATCCCGGCTCCAGCCGAGCAGCCGCCGGGCCCGCTCATCGGCCGAGGGACGCAGTCGGCAGGCCGGTCCGACCACCGTGGCGACCGGCTCGTCGAGCAGCGCCGCCCCGTCGGCCCCCGCGAGCTCGTTCGCCCGCGCCGGAACGAACGCGACCCCCACGCCGGCCGCCGGCTCCCGCCGCACCAGCTCGAGCGCCGCCGTCGCGGCCGCGAGCCCCACGAGCGCGATTGGCCCGTGAAAGCGCAGGGTCAAGGCGCCGTCGGTCGAGGTCGACTCACCGCCGTGCTCGGCGCCGACGCGGCGCCCGCGCTCCGGGTCGACGGCGCCGCGAAGGGTCAGGAAGAGGCTCACCCCGCCCTCCTCGGCTTCGGCCAGCGCGAAGGCCCAGGGCGCGCGCCGACGACGCCGCTTCACGCGCGCGCGTCGGATCGCCTCCAGCAGGAGCGTGCCGAGCGTCAGGGCGCCGAAGGCCAGCAGCAGCTGGGTCGGCTCGGGGCGTGCCGGCCGCGGCCCGCTCGCGAGCGCGAGCGCCGCACCGAGCCAGCCGAAGAGCAGGGAGCTCCCGTCGAGCGCGTGCGCAAGAAAGGCCAGGTGCCCGGCGAGCAGCACGGCGCCGACGAGCGCGAGCACGGAGGCGTCGGCGCCCTCCCCCGCCGCGAGCCGGAGCCCGAGGCCGACGAAGAACGGATCGAGCGCGCCGAAGCGCAGCGCGGTCGCCGTGTCGAGCCGCTCGGGCGGACGCCAGCCGCTCGAGGTGACGAGGCCGACGAGCCCCCACACGAGCGCGAGCAGCGGCAGCGACCAGCCTCGCGTCGCCGGCAGCAGCCAGAGCGCGATCGCCGCGACCGCCGCGGCGGGCAGGCGCAGCCAGGTCTGCGCGAAGACCATCGCGCGCGCTTCGGCGTCGATCGGGTGGGGCGGTCGCAGCGACATGCGCCCGGAGACTCTAGCCGGACGTGGCACGGCCCGGCGACGTGCGCCATGCTGCGCCACCATGAATCCCAACGCCCGCGTGGCGATCCTCGGCGGCGGTCCCGCCGGTCTCTACCTGTCCGTGCTCGTCAAACGCCGCCACCCCGGCGCCGAGGTGGTGGTCTTCGAGCGAAACCCCCGCGGCACGACCTGGGGCTGGGGCGTCGTCTTCTCCGACGAGACGCTCTCGGGCTTCTCCACCGCGGACGTGCCGTCCTACGACGCGATCGCGCAGAGCTTCGCGCACTGGAGCGCGATCGACGTCTTCGCGAAGGGCGAGCACCACCGGGCCGTCGGCCACGGCTTCGCGGGGCTCGCGCGGCGCGAGCTGCTGCGGATCCTCGAGGAGCGCGCGCTCGAGCTGGGCGTCAGCCTGCGGTCGCAGACCGAGGCGCCGCTGCCGGCCGCGCTCGCCGACTGGGACCTCGTCGTCGCCGCCGACGGCGTCCGCTCCGCGGCGCGCACCAGCCTCGGCGAGGCGTTCAGCACCACGCTCGAGCCCCGCCGCGCCAGATACATCTGGCTCGGCACGACGCGCCGCTTCGACGCCTTCACGTTCGTCTTCCAGGAGACCCCGCACGGGCTCTTCCAGGTGCACGCCTACCGGTTCGACGACGAGCACTCGACCTTCATCGTCGAGTGCAGCGATGCGACCTGGCGCGCCGCAGGGCTGCACGAGAAGACGGCCGAGGAGAGCGTCGCGTACCTCGAGGGGATCTTCGCGGAGACCCTGCGGGGCCACCGGCTCCTCGGCAACGACTCCCGCTGGCTCACGTTCGGCACGCTGCGCAACGAGCGCTGGTCCGTCGGCAACGTGGTGCTGCTCGGCGACGCGGCGCACACGGCGCACTTCTCGATCGGCTCGGGGACGAAGCTCGCGATGGAGGACGCGATCGCGCTCTCCGAGGCGCTCGCGCGCCACGAGGCGGTGCCCGACGCGCTCGTCGCCTACGAGGCGGAGCGGCGGCCGCAGGTCGAGCGGACGCAGAAAGTGGCGCAGGACAGCCTCGAGTGGTTCGAGGGCAGCGCGCGCTACCTCGCCCTGCCCGCCTGGCAGCTCGTCGCGAGCCTGCTCACGCGCAGCAAGCGGATGACGTGGCGCGACCTGCGCGAGCGGGATCCGGCGCTGGTCGAGGGCTGGCAGGAGACGTTCGCGCGCGCGGCCGGCGCGCCGCCCGGCACGCCGCCCGGCTTCACGCCGTTCGGGCTGCGCTCCGTGCAGCTACGCAACAGAATCGTCGTCTCGCCCATGTGCATGTATGCGGCGCGGGACGGGCTCGTGGACGACTTTCACCTGGTCCACTATGGCGCGCGGGCGCTCGGCGGCGCGG
>CAYHCR010000381.1:0-4705 GCA_964354895.1 uncultured Myxococcales bacterium
GGCAGGCCGGCTCCTTCGCCTTCTCACCGAGCGAGCGCTCGGCGCGGGCGTGGGGCGAGCGCTTCCAGGCCGCGACGGCCTCCGCGTGGCACTCCTCGCACGCGACGGCGCCGCTGTACTCGAAGGCGGCGGCCGGGAGGGCCGTGCCGAGCAGGAGCGCGAGCACGACTTGGGACGGACGGAGCCGGATCATCGTCGGGGCGGTACCATGCCCCACCAGGGCGGGCAAGGCGGCGCCGTCGGTTTCCCCGACCGGGCGCCATCTGCTCTGATCACGGCCGTCAGCTCTGCTCGCAAGTGGTGAGGTCCACCCGGATGCGTCGTCTGCTCTTCGCCCTGCTCGTGCTCGTGCCCCACCTCGCCTCCGCGCGCGCGTGGCTCGGCATCGAGCCCGGCGCGGCGGACAAGAACGCGGTGCTCCGGCGCTTCGGCGAGCCGTCGACGCGGAAGACCGAAGGCGAGAAGACGCTCTTCAAGTACTCGAAGGAGCAGGCGATCGACGGCAACGCCGCGATCTTCCACTTCGACGACAAGCACGTCCTGCGCGAGATCCACGTCTTCCCGCCGAAGACCGATCCCATCGATCAGGACACCGTGAAGGTCAGCTTCGGCCGCCGCTACGTGGAGAAGCTCGACGAGAGCTTCCGCAAGTACTGGTGGTATCCGTTCGCCGGGCTCGTCGTGTTCTTCGACGCGAAGGGCAAGGTCGACTCGTTCCTCTTCAAGGAGCCGGACGAGCAGGAGCCGAAGAAGCCGGCGCCCCCGACGACCGGCGGCGGCGCGCGGCCCGGCCCGAGATGAGGGTGATCGGCCTGACCGGCGGCATCGCCGCGGGCAAGAGCCTCGTCGCGCGGCGGCTGCGCGAGCGCGGCGCCGCCGTGATCGACGCCGACGGCGTGGCGCGGGACGTCGTCGCCCCGGGCACGCGGGGGCTGCGCGAGATCGCGGCGATCTGGCCCGAGGTCGTCGGGCCGACGGGCCTCGATCGCAGGCGGCTCGGCGCGATCGTCTTCGCGGACGCCGACGCACGACGCCGGCTCGAGGCGATCGTCCATCCCCGGGTGCGGGAGGAGGTCGCGCGGCAGGTCGCGGCGCTCGCGGCGGACGGCCTCGAGCGCGTGGTCTACGAGGCGGCGCTGATCGTCGAGCACGATCTCGACGCCTCCATGGACGCGCTGCTGCTCGTCTGCGCGCCGGAGGAGGAGCGCGTGCGGCGCATCGTCGCGCGGGACGGCCTGACCGAGGCCGAGGCGCGGGCGCGCATCGCCGCACAGCTGCCCGATGATCGCCGTCGCGCGCGTGCGACCTTCGTGCTCGAGAACGACGCCGACGAGGCGACGCTCGGCCGCCGGACCGACGCGGCGTGGGACGCCGTGCTGCAGCGCTTCTAAGGGGGATCGCGTGAGCTCCGTCGCCTTCGTCACCGGCTATCCGGGCTTCATCGGGAAGCGGCTCGTCTCGCGCCTGCTCGAGCAGGATCGCAAGGCGCGCGTGCGGCTGCTCGTGCAGCCGAAATTCTCGCGCGACGCCCGCCGCTACCTGCGGGGTCTGCCACCGAAGGACGCCGCGCGCGCAGAGCTGCTCGTCGGGGACATCGTCGACATGCACCTCGGGCTGTCGGGCGAGGAGTACGGCGCGCTCGTCGAGGACGTCACCGAGATCTTCCACCTCGCCGCGATCAGCTTCCTCGGCGTCGATCGCCGCACCATCGAGCGGGTCAACGTCGACGGCACGCGCAACATGCTGGAGCTCGCGCGAGACGCCAAGCGGCTCTCGCGCTTCGTGCACGTCTCGACCGTGCACGTGGCGGGCGATCGGGAGGGCGTCATCGCCGAGGACGAGCTCGACGAGCACCAGCGCTTCCGCAACCCCTACGAAGAGACGAAGTACCGCGCCGAGGGGCTCGTGCGGCGCGCGATGGACCGGATCCCGGCGTCGATCGTGCGCCCCTCCACCGTGGTCGGCGACTCGCGCACCGGCGAGATCGATCGCTTCGAGGGGCCCTATTATCTGGCCTTCCGGCTCGTCACCTCGCCGCTGCGCGTGCCGCTGCCGCTGCCGGGCGACGGCTCCTTCCCGCTCAACGTGGTCCCGGTCGACTTCGTCGTCGACGCGACGCTCGCGCTCGCCCGCGATCCCCGCGCGACCGGCAAGACCTTCCACCTCGTCGATCCGAACCCGATGTCGGCGCGCAAGGTCTACGAGTGGATCGCGCGGCGCGCGCACAAGCGTCCGCCGCGCGCTGCGCCCGGGCTGCTCGGCCGCGCGTCGGCGCCGCTCTTCCGGCTGCCGGGGCTCGAGAAGCTCGCGCGCCCCGAGCGCGCCGCGATCGAGCACCTCAACCAGATCGCGATCTACAACTGTCACAACACGCTCGAGCTGCTCGACGGCACGGGGCTGCGCTGTCCGCCGCTCGTCTCGTACCTCGATCGCCTCGTCGACTTCGTCGAGAGCGAGTCGAAGCGGCGGCGCGAAGAGCGCGAGGCGATCGCGAGCGACATCGACGACCCGCTCGCGCCGGACGCGCGGGCGACCGAAGAGCCGGAGGGGCGATGAACACCGGAGAAGTATTGCAGTCTACTCGCGAGATCGATCGCTGGCGGCCGATCTACTACGCGGCGGTCTCCGGCGACTTCAACCCGATCCACGTCGACCCGGAGTTCGGCGCGCTCGCCGGCCACGGCGGGACGATCCTGCACGGCCTCTGCACGCTCTCGCTCGCCACGGAGGCCGCGATCGAGCTGCTGTGCGGCGGTGATCCCGCGCGCCTCGCGGCGATCGACGTGCGCTTCTCACGCCCCGTCAAGCCGGAGGACGTCGTCACGTTCCGCTTCACGATCGAGGCCGCGTCCGAGGAAGGTATGCAGATCAGCCTCGCCGCGACGAACCAGCGCGGCGAAGACGTGCTCAAGAACGCCACGCTCCGGGTGCGCCCATGACGCTCGACGCGACGCGCGTGGGCCGCCGGTACGGCCCGTACGTCTACGAGGTCGGCGCCCAGAAGCTGCGGGAGTTCGCGCTCGCGATCTCGGGCGGCGTGCCGAGCCCGGCGATCCCGGCCGAGCCGCTGCCGCCGCGCTATGAGACCTCCGCGATCGCGCCGCCTTCGTTCGCGAACGTCTTCGCGATCGTGCCCTTCTTCCGCGCCTGCACCGACCCGGAGCTCGGGATCGATCCGCTCGCGCTCGTCCATGGCGAGCAGGGCTACGAGTTCCTCAAGCCCGTCCGCGCGGGCGATCGCCTCGAGACGGTCGGCACGATCGCCGAGGTGCTCGACAAGCCCGGAAAGAAGCTGATCGTCGTGCGGACCGAGACGACCAACGATCGCGGCGAGCTCGTCGTGCGGGGCCGCTTCACGGCGGTCGTGGTCCTGTAGCTACACGGCGATGACGACCTGATCGAGCAGCTGGATCAGGATCCGGGCCGTGTCGAGGCGGCTCATGCCGGAGAGCGCGAAGACGTCGTCGAACGTGACCGAGCCGTCGATCTGCGCGAGCACGAAGCCCGCGCGGTGATCGAGGTTGAGCCAGACGATCTCGTCGGGCTTGAGCTGGACCCGCGGCACGCGGCCGAGGGGCTGCAGCTTCGACTCGTACATCTGCACGAGCGTCGACTCGTTGCGCCGAAGATAGTCGAGCGCCTCGGCGTGGTGCGGTTCGAGCCGCAGCGCTTTCTGCACGAGCTCGAGCGAGCCCGAGAAGTCGCCGAGCTCCGCGAGCTCTCGCGCGCCGCTCACGAGGCGATCGGGCTCCGAGGGCGCCTTGCCCGCGGGCGACGCCTTCGGCCGCGGGATCGGGCGCGGCGGGGTCGCGTCGACGAGATCGAGGGCGTCGCCCGCGCCGTCGGCGAAGTCGAGGGAGTCCCCGCCGCCGTCGAGGTCCCACGCGGAGACGGGGCCCGACGCCGGCACAGCTGCCCGGACGGGCGCCGAGCGCGGCGGCCCGGGCGTGGGGCTCGGTGGGGCGGGCTCGGGTGGGATCGGGTCGTCGTCGAACCACGCCTCGAGCGTCGGCGGCTCGGCGCCGGCGTGAGGCGCGGCGCCGACCAGCGTGCCGTCGAGCGGCGAGGCCGCCGCGGCGGCGAGCGAGAGATCCTCGCCCTGCGGCGCCGCCGGGATCCCGACCTCCTCGCGCTTGAGGATCAGCGTGCCGTGCCGCGTTCGCAAGGCGGCCTCGGCGGGCGGCGCCACGGCAGCAGCTGCCGCAGAAGCAGCGCCGGCGGCGGCGAGCGCGTCCGCCGGGTTCCAGATCATCGTCCGCGGTCCCACCCCGTCGCCGACGGGCGAACCCGACGGCGGCGGCGAGACGAACGCGTCCTGCCCGGTCGGCGGGGACGCGGCGCCGCTGAAAGGCAGATCGAGCGCGGCGGGCGCGCGGCGCGCGGGCGGCCCCAGCAACGGCGCGTGCAGCGTCTCCCAACCGGGCGGCGAGGGCTCGGCGCCCGGCGGCGGCGTCGGGTCGAGCGGCGCGATCCCAGCAGCGCGCAGCGCGGCCTCCGGATCGAACGAGAGCGTCCCGGCACGGCCCGGCGGCACCGGCGGCGTGAACATCATCGTTCGAGATGGCGTCGCGGGGGGCGGTCCGACGGGCGGGGGCGCGCCCGTGCCGGGGTCGGACGGGAGACGAACGGCCGCGGCCGCCAGCTCCGCCTCGAGCGCCGGGTTCGGGGGCGCGAACGCCATCGTCGCACCCGGGCCCTCCGGCAC
>CAYHCR010000382.1:0-4698 GCA_964354895.1 uncultured Myxococcales bacterium
GTGAGCGAAGTCGTCCTCATCCTGGGCGCCGGGGCCGTCGCGCTCGTCGCGGGGACCCGTGGGCTCGGACTCTTCCGGGTGCACGAGGCACGGATCATGGATTTCCTGCCGATCGTCGGCGTGTCGTGCCTCGCGTGGGACGCCGCGCGAGGCGTCGCGCTCGCGGGCCTGGAGGGCGCGCGCGTCCTGCCGCTGCGAGTCCACGCCGAAGCGCTCGAGCGCCTGCCCGAGTGGAGGGCCGGCGGGGCGGTCCGCGCGATCGCGGCGGTCCCGTCTCGCGCCGAGTGGCTCGTCGGAGGTGAGACGTTCCTGGACGTCGTGGACGACGCAGGCGTCGTCCTGCGCGGGTGCGGCGCCCGCACCGAGACCATCGAGGTGCTCGCGGCGAGCCCGGACGGACGCTCGGTGGCGGCGGGTGAGCGGAGTGGACGCATCGTGGTCCGCGAGCTCGCGACGCTGGTCGAGACCCGCGAGTGGAGCTTCGCGCCCGACGGCCCTGGCGCGCTCGCCTGGGACGAGTCGAGCACGCGGCTCTACGTCGGCCTGACCGACGGTCCCGGCGAATTCGACGTCCTCGATCGCTCGCTTCGGGAGCTCGACGTCGCGAGCGGCGCCTGTCTGCGCCAGCTTGTCGGCCAGCTCGATCGCATCTACGGGCTCGCTGTCGATACACGCGCGCGCCTGCTCTTCTCGGCGGGCGCCGACGCCACCGTCCGCGTCTGGGATCTCGCCGTGCCGGCCACCGACCTCCACGCGCCGACGGAGGCGATCGCGATCGGCTCGGTGCGCTTCGTCGACGAAGGGCGGCGCGTGCTCACCGCAAGCGACGACCGCGCCGTTCGGCTCTGGGACGCGGCGACGCTCGAGCCACAGGCCCGGTTCACGGGGCACGACTCCGTCGTCTGGACCGCGATCGAGCACCCCTTCGCGCGGGTGATCTTCTCTGTCGCCGAGGACGGCACGCTGCGCGCGTGGGACCGGCGCGGCGCCGAGCTCGCGCGCTACGAGGCGAAAGGGGAGCGACTCCTCGGCGTCGCGGTCTCCCCCGACGGCGCGCGGCTCGCCGCGAGCGTGGGCCCGCCCGATGACGGGACACGTGACTTTCGAGTGCTGCTCTGGGACCTCCCGGACGGGGGCCCGCCCCGCGCGCTTAGCGGGCCATCCGACCGCGTGCACTCGATCGCGTTCTCGCCCGACGGCACACTGCTCGCGGGAGCGTCCTGGGACGAACATGTTTACGTGTGGCGCGTGGACGACGGTGCGCGCGTCCATACATTCGAGAGCAGCGAGACCGGCGGCTTCGTCGGTCTCGCGTTCCACCCGCTGGGAAATCGACTCGTCGCCACCCACCGCCTCGGAGGAGGATTCACGATCTTCGACCGCTCGAAAGGTGGGGCCGCCCGGCGCGTCGAGGGCCACGTCGATCAGGTCCGACGAGCCGTCTTTACACCGTGCGGATGCTACCTGCTCACAGGCGGCGACGACGAGACGGTGCGGCTCTGGCGCAGCTTCGACGCGACCTGCCTCGATGTATGGCCGACCGACGCCTGGGTGACCGATCTCGCGCTCACCCGCGGCCGCACCCTCGTCGCCGGGCTGATGGACGGCCAGCTCGTCGAGATCGAATGCTGCGGCCTGGAGCACGGGGCCGCGCCGGTTCGCGTCGTTCGGCCCTGGATTCCGAAGGTGGGGAGCGGACTGCTCCTCGGCGAGGGTGATTGGGGCGCTCCCGTGATCGCCTGCCCGTGGTGCGGCGCCGGAGCTCCGGCCTCGGCCGAGCTTCCGTTGGAGTGTCCGTCCTGCGGCGGGCGGTGGGAGCTGGCCGAGCCTTGATCGGCGGGATCCATCCTTCCAACTGGCGCCCCTCACTCCGCCCGGAATCCCTGCCTCGGCCTGGCGCGCTGCTCGGATGGCCGTTGGGCCCTTTTCACCTTGATCTCATCGAACGGCTCCTGCACTTGTTCGGTGTCTGGCTCCCCGTACGCGGACGATGCGCACGCGTCGAACGCTCCTTCCGACGCGGCGCCGCTCGCTGCCGCGGTGTCGACTCGTCGAGGTTTTCGTCATGACCGCAGCTAGGAGCCAGGTCGCCGTCGCCGTGCTCCACCAGGGGCAGGAGTCCGCGACCCACCCCGTCATCGTCAACGCGTGGAAGCTGCAGGAGGGGCTCTGCGAGGCGCTCGTCTCGCTCGGCCACGCGCCCACGCCGGTCTTCCTCGATCCCGAAGGCGCGTGGGTCGGTCGGCTCCTGTCGCTCGCGCCCGACGTCGTCTTCCACGCCGCCGATCTCGGCTTCGACTACGACATCACCCTCGAGCCCTACATCGCCGCGGTGATCGAGGGGACCGGGCTGCGATACACCGGCACGCCCGCGTACGCGGCGGCCTTCTCGAGCGACAAACACGCCGCAAAGCTGTACCTCGCGCGCGCGGGCGTGGCCGTGCCGAAGAGCTGGCTGCTCTCCGAGCTCGACGCGCCCGATCTCGACTTCCCCGTCATCCTCAAGGCGCGCTTCGGTCACAACAGCTTCGGCCTCTCTGCGGAGTCGGTGCTGCGCGATCGCGCGGCGCTCCTCCGTCGGGTCGAGGCGCTCGGCGACGCCGCGCCGCAGTACCTCCTCGAGGAGTTCATCGAGGGCGAGGAGGTCGCCGCCGCCTTCCTCGGCAACGCGCCGCGCCGGACACTTCCGCAGTTCAAGATCCGGTTCGGCCCGAAGTTCGACGGCAAGCCGAAGATCCTCGACTACGACTCGAAGTGGATCACCGCGTCGGACGCCTTCCAGGACAGCACGCCCGTGCCGAGCGATCTGGGGCCGGAGGTGACGGCGGCGGTCGAGCGCGCGCTGCTGCTCGCGGCGGAGCGCCTCATGCTGCGCGACTACGCGCGGTGCGACTACCGCGTCCGCGCCGGGCCCGACGGCGTGCCGGTGGCCTACGTCATCGACGTCAACGCGAACCCCGACCTGAGCCGTGACGCGGGCTTCGCACGCATGGCGAAGGCGGCGGGGCTCTCGTACGCAGAGGTGGTCGGCACGATCGTAGACGCCGCGCTCGCCCGCCCCGCCCGCGGCCGACAGGGAGTGCCCCGTTGAGCGCGCCGCGGCTGCGCTTCGCGATGATCCCGTCGGGCATTGATGGCGTGTTTCTGGATGGGGGTCCCGGGGCCGAGGCGATGGCGCTCGTGCAGGCGGGGACCGACGAGGAGGCCTGGGCGCGCGCCGCCTTCGGTGCCGAGCGCGTGATCCCGTATCGATTGAGCGGGGCCGCCCCGACGCCGCAGGCACGCCTCGAGGGATCCGACATCGGCGAGGCGCTGCGGACACATGGCGTGGGCGCGCTGCTGCTCTCTGCGCCGTGCGCGCCCGGGACCCGTGACTGGGCCGCGCGCGAGGGCGTGCGCCTGTTGATGAGCGACTACGCCCACCAGCGCCGGCTCGAACACAAAGGCCGCTTCGACCGCTTCCTGCGCACCCATGGACTCCCCGTCCCCGCTCGCGCCCGGCTCGACTGGCGATCGCTCCGCGTCGCGCCCCTGCCAGCGGTCGTGCAGCAGGTCGAGTCGCTCGGCGGCGAAGGAACCTTCTTCGTGCGTCGCCCGGAGGACCTCACGGCGCTGGTCGGTGCGGGCCGCGTCGCGCGCGGAGAGCGACTCCTCTGCCGTCAGCTCGTCCCGGGCGATCCGTTCGGGATCACCGTGTTCGTCGCACCTGGCGTCGTGGCGCTCTCGGCGATCCGGCGGCAGTGCTACTTCCCGGCGGGCACGCAGCAGGACGGGCTGGCGTTCGCGGGCGTGCAGTGGGTGCCGGCGGACGCGCTCTCGACGCGCCGTAGGGCCATCCTCGAGGCCGTGTTCCACCGGGTTGGCCGGCTCCTCCACGCGGGGCGCTTCTTCGGCTTCGGGAACCTCGACTTCATGCTGGGCGACGACGACGAGCCCGCGATCCTCGAGTGCAACCCGCGCATGTCTGCGGCCACGCCCCAGCTCCTCCGCCACCCCGAGCTCGGCGGCGGGGTCCCGATGGGGCGATTGTTTCTCGACGGCTTCCGCGGGCCGCGTCGGTATCCGTCCACCCCGA
The DNA here is from genome assembly GCA_964354895.1 of uncultured Myxococcales bacterium. Classification (GTDB taxonomy): domain Bacteria; phylum Myxococcota; class Myxococcia; order Myxococcales; family Vulgatibacteraceae; genus CAYHCR01. Next base: position 4,076 of record CAYHCR010000382.1, read on the forward strand.
TCTGTCAACCGCTGCCGATGAGCACGTTTGCTGGTGCGACCCTCGAGTTGGTCGCGCCGGACGCGCTGGACGCCGTGAGCGCCGAGGTGCTGCCCCGCAACGGCTGTTACGCGTGGACGGGCGAGACCGCACCACGCTGGATGGGCTCGGCCGAGCAGCCGGGCGCGGCGCTGGTCCTCTTCCGCCAGGTGGAGCCGGGCGCGAGCGTCGGCCGAGGCGAGTCCCTCGCGACCGTCCTCTCCGAGCGACCGCTGTACGACGCCGACGGACGACTCCTGCCTGCGGCCGCACGACGTCTCACCGAAGCGTGGGGCACCCATGTGGATTGAGGACTTCGACGCCGCTCGCGAACGGGTCCTTCGGCTCCTCGAGCGGACCGACGCGCCGCCGACCGGCGCGCTCACCGAGGTGCTCGCGCTCGCGCTCGACCGCCGCGACGCGCTCCTCGCGCTCGCCGAGCGGCACGCGACGCCCTTCTACGCCTTCGATCGCGCGGGCTTCCGCGCGGCGCTCCAGCGCTTCTCGGCGGCCTTCGCGCCGATCGCGCGCCACCGCCCGTACTACGCGGTCAAGTCCAACCCGCATCCGCTGCTGCTCGAGGAGGCCGTGCGTCAGGGGTACGG
>CAYHCR010000383.1:0-4696 GCA_964354895.1 uncultured Myxococcales bacterium
GACGACGTGGATGATCCCGTTGCTGCAGCGGATCGACGCGAGGATCTCGGCGCCCTCGAAGAAGACCTTGCCGTCCTTGAGGTGCATGGTCGCCTTCGTGCCGTCCGCCATGCCGATCGACTGCCCCTCCTTGAACCACTTCGCCTCGTAGACCGAGACCATCACGTGGTGCTGCAGGATCTTCTTGAGCGTCGGGATGTTCTCCGGCTTCACGAGCGTCTCGACCGTGCCGGCGGGGAGCTTCGCGAAGGCGGCGTTGGTCGGCGCGAACACCGTGAACGGGCCCGCGTTCTTGAGCGAGGTCGCGTAGTCGGCGGCGGTGAGCGCGGCGACGAGCGTCGTGTGGTCCTTCGAGCCGACCGCGACCTCCGTGATCGTCTTCCAGACCGTCTCGTCGGCGGCGGCGGGGAGGGCGAAGCAGAGCGTCAGGAGCGCGGCGAGCAGGGTGCGGCGGAGCATCGGGAATTCTCCAGCGGGCGAGGGGGCCCTGGGCGTCGCTCCGCGGGATGCGGAGGCCTCGTCCGACAAAACGAGTCGGAGCATAAGGGACTCGCGGGGCCATTGATCAAGATCATCTGCCGCGAAAAAGCTGCGCCTCCGTGGCGTCGAACGGGAGGCGGCGTTGGAAGAAAGACCCCCGGGTCCGGTGAGTCCTTCAGCCGGGTTCGTCGTCGTGATGACAGAGCGCGTGGCCCTCGAGCCACTCGCTGTCGCCATCGACGTAGTGCTCCTGCTTCCAGACCGGCGCGCGGACCTTGAGCTGCTCGATCAGGTAGCGGCACGCCTCGAAGCTCTCCGCGCGGTGCGGCGCGCACGCCGCGAGCAGCACGCTCGCCTCGCCGACCGCGAGCCGGCCGCGGCGGTGCACGATCACGCACGAGAGCGCCTCGCCCCACCTCGCCCGCGCCTCCGCGCAGAGCGCGCGGAAGACCTGCACGGTGAGCGGCTCAAAGGCGTCGTACGAGACCGCGTTCACGCGCCGCCCGCCGTTCTCGTCGCGCACCACGCCCACGAAGAGCGCCTGTGCGCCGTGCGCCGGCGTGAGCCCGCGCGCGAGCCAAGCGGTCACGTCGATCGGCGCGTCGACGACCGCGACCTCGGTGATCCCCTGGGTCACAGCTCCCATGAGGCTAGCCTCCGCAGACGGGCGGCAGCGCCGCGAGCGTACAGCTCTGCGTGATCGTCGCCGTGCGGGCGAGCAGCTCCTGATCGTCGGCGATCGCCGCGCTCTGCACCGCGGCGCCCAGCCGCGTCGAGAGCGCCGCGCGCAGCTGCTCGACCGTGCTGCCCTCCTCGAGCTGCAGCTCGACCGCGTCGCCGTGGCCGAGGCTCTTGAGCATGCCGAAGAGGCGGATCTTCACGGTCATCATGCGAGCGCCCCTCCGGGGAGCGGGAAGGGCGTCGGGTGCAGCGAGGCGAACGGGAGCACGGCGCCCGGCTCTACGCGCGCGCCCTCCGCAGGCAGAAGGGCCCACGCGTTCGCCGACAGCAGCGGCCGCACCTGGAACGACGCCTGCCCCGTGAGCAGCGTGAGGCGCGCGCCCTCCGGCTCGATCGCGACGTGCGCCTTGTAGAAGCAGCGCAGGCCCTCTGGCTTCCGGAAGGCCTCCGCCAGGCGCGCGCGCGGCAAGTCCTGCTGGGCGACGCCCCGCAGCGCGTCGAGCAGCGGATCGAGGAAGAAGCGCACGCCGACCATCGTCGCGACCGGGTTGCCGGGCAGCCCCAGCACGAGCGGGCCGTCGTCCCGATAGAAGAGCCGCGAGCCAAAGAGCACCGGCTTGCCCGGCCGGATGGCGACCTTGTGGAAGTGCAGCGTTGCGCCGGCCTCCTCGAGCGCCCGCGGCACGAAGTCGTGCACGCCGGCCGAGACCGCGCCGGTCGTGAGCACGACGTCGATCCGCTCGTCGACGAGCCGGTCGATCGCGCGACGGAAGATCGCAGGATCGTCCGGCAGCCGCTCGTGGCGCACGAGCTCCACGCCGCGCAGCGCGAGCGCCGCCGCGAGGAACGGCCCGTTGCTGTCGCGGATCTTGCCTCGCGGCAGCGGCGCGCCATCGGCCGGCACCACCTCCGGCCCCGTCGTGAAGAGCGCGATCCGAGGGCGCCGCACGACCGGCAGCTCGTGCAGCCCGACGCTCGCCGCCGCGGCCAGCGCCTCCGGCGAGAGCCTGCGGCCGGCCGTGAGCACGATGTCGCCTGCAGGGATGTCCGAGCCCTCGCGGCGCAGCTCTGCGCCCGCTGGCACCGGCGCCCGGAACGTCGCCCAACGCGGCCGGCCTGCCTCATCGCGCTCGACCTCCACGTCCTCGATCCGCACGACCGCGTCGTACGGCCCCGGCGGGAGCGGCGCGCCGGTCATGATCTCCACGACGCCGTGCGCGCCGATGAAGCGCGCCGGATCGTGGTCGGGCCAGAGCGTCACGTCGGCGTCGCCCGCGACGACGCGGCCGGAGACGTGCCGTCGCACCGGCGCCTCCGGGCTCGCCGTCGAGAGCGTGCCGGCCTCGACCGCGAAGCCATCCATCGCGGAATTCGTGAAGGGCGGGACCGGGTCGTGGCCGCGGACCGTCGCGCCGAGGATCCCGAACGCCGCTTGCGCGAGGGGCGTCGCCGCCGACGGCAGCCGCCGCGCCGCACCCTGCGCGAGCAGCGTCGCGAGCGCCACTTCGTAGGAGATCACGCGCCGCCCTTGAGCGGCCGCAGCAGCGTGAGCGCGTGCAGCACCGCAGGGAACAGCGCGTCGCAGCTCTCTTCCGCGCCGCGCGTCGAGCCCGGCAGCGTGATCACCAGCGCGCCCCCGACGACGCCCGCGATCCCGCGCGAGAGCATCGCCTTGGGCGTGCGCCGCTGCCCGTGCGCGCGCGCCGCCTCCATGATCCCCGGCACCTCGCGCTCGAGCAGCGGCCGGATCGCCTCGATGGTGCGATCGGTCCGGACGAGCCCGGTCCCGCCGACGACGAGCACGAGCTCCGCGCCGCCGTCGATCGCCGCCGTCACGCGCGCCCGCACGGCGACCTCGTCGTCCGCGAGCACCTCGTGGGCGTCGAGCGTCACCTCGGGGATCGCGCGAAGCCGCGTCGCCACGGCCTGCCCCGCGGCGTCCGCCTTCTTCCCCTTCGCGACCGCGTCGCTGACCGTCAGCAGGAAGGTCCGCGCCGCGGCCGGCAGCTTGTTGCGCCGATCGCTCTTGCCGCCGGTCTTCTTGACGAGCTTCACCGCGCGGATCTCCAGAGAGTCCGTGTGCGGCTTGAGCATGTCGTAGAGGGTCAGCGCGGCGACGCTGGCGGCGGTGAGCGCCTCCATCTCCACGCCCGTTGGCGCGATCGTCTTTGCGCTCGCGTGGATCCGCACCCCTTCTGCCTCGAAGGTGTAGGTCACGTCGGCGTGCCAGATCGGGAGCGGGTGGCAGAGCGGGATGAGATCGCTGGTGCGCTTCGCCGCGAGGATCCCGGCGGCGCGCCCGAAATTCAGCGCGTCGCCCTTGTCGCAGCGGCCCTCTCTCAGGCGCAGCAGGGCGTCGGGATCGCAGGCGAGGAGGGCCTCCGCGAACGCCTCCCGGAGGGTGTCGAACTTGTGGCTGACGTCTTTCATGACGAGCGCCTTTCTCTCCGTCCAGATGGCCGCGGAGAGGGGTGTCCTCTAGCCGGTTTCGAGGCGTCGGACGAGCCGCCTACCCGCCGAGCACCACCATCCGGCCGACGGTGCGCCGGCCGCTCTCCCAGCCGTGGCGCAGCGGCTTGTCCTCCACCGCGCGCGCGAGCCCCGCCTCGATCGCAGCGTCGTCGCCGGCGATCGCCGCGTCGTGCAGATCGACGCCGGTATCGTGCGCGAGGCAGGGCCGCACGAGGCCCTCCGCCGTAAGGCGCAGGCGGGAGCAGACGGAGCAGACGTCGTCGGAGACCGGCGTGATGAAGCCGATCGTGCCCGCCGCGCCCGGCCGCTGGAAGTAGCGCGCGGGACCGTTTCCGCCGGGGCCGGCCACGCCGACGAGGCCGGTGCGGGCGACGAGCTCGCGCCGCAGCTTCGCGAGGTTTACGGGCCGTCCAGGCGGCGGTACGTCGCCGATCGGCATCAGCTCAAGGAAGCGGACCGAGAGCGCCCGGTCGTCGACAAGCTTCACCCAGTCGTCGAGCTCGTCGTCGTTGATGCCGCCCATGACGACCACATTGATCTTCACCGGTCGCAGCCCGACGTCCTCTGCGATCCGCAGCCCCTGCCAGACGTCGTCGAGCCGCCCGCCCTGCGTGATGTACGAGAAGCGCTCCGGCCGGAGCGAGTCGACGCTGACGGTCACGCGGTCGACACCGGCCTTCGCGAGCGCCGCGGCCTTCTCTCCGAGCAGCACGCCGTTCGTGGTCAGCGCGACATCGGCGACGCCCGCAGCCTTGAGCCCGCGGATGATCTCCGGGAGCTCCGGTCGGAGGAGTGGTTCGCCGCCGGTCAACCGCACGTGGGAGACGCCCCGGCGGACCGCGACGCGCGCGATGTTGACCAGCGCCTCGGGAGGGAGCTGCCGGGGCGACGGAGCGAGGTGGCGGCTCGGCACGCAGTAGCGGCAGCGGAGATTGCACCGATCGATCACCGAGATCCGCAGCGAGCGGATCCGACGGCCGTGCGAGTCCGAGAGCTCCAGCGCACCTCGACCGACCTCGGCCATCCTCGGCTCCTTCCTTCAGCTGGGCGGTCGTGCCGCGCG
>CAYHCR010000384.1:0-4687 GCA_964354895.1 uncultured Myxococcales bacterium
CAGAGACAGGGGCAGCGTCAGAGACAGGGGCAGCGTCAGAGACAGGGGCAGCGTCGCTGATGTCTTTCCCGGGCCCGCTCGCGTGGCTGCTCGGGGGCGCGATCCGCCGGCACCAGGCGAGACATCCCGGGCGGCCGGTCGACCTGCCGTGGCTGCCCCTGAACGTCCGACTCTTCGTGCGAGGGCTCTCCGAGTACGACGTCGACTTCACCCGGGCGTGCACCGACGGACGCATGTGTGACATGGACCACGCGGCCGAGCTCGCCGCGGTCCGCTGCCCGATGATGCTGCTGCAGGCCCACTCCTTCCGGCATCCGACGCTCGGCCTCGTCGGCGCGATGGACGACGCCGACGTCGCCCGCGCGCAGGCGCTCAAGCCCGATCTGATCGTGCAGCGCTGGCCGAAGCCGCACGTGATCCACCTGGCGGCGCCGCGCGCGTGGGCCGAGGCGCTGCTGGGGCTCGCCGCGCGGGTGGCGACGGACGACGGGGCGATCGCACGGCAGTGAGGAGCAGAATGGAGCGGCGGGGCGCCCGACCGGATCGGCGGGAACGCCTGCGGCCGGGACCCCGGACTTGCCCACGCGTGCGAACCGGACTCGCTGACGCCGAGGACGCGGCACAGGTGGATGAACTCCAGAGCCGGGGCAGACGCTGCGCGCGATGGCGAAGCGGCTCGGGCTCGAGCGGAGCTAGAAGCTCGCGCCCGCGCCCGCCGTGAAGGCCTGCTCGCCGAGCGGCAGGAGCTCCGCGAAGAGATCGAGCCCCGCCGGCAGCCGCAGCGAGGCGCCGGCGCCCGCCGCGACGTGGCTGACGTCGGTGCCGACGACGTCCTCTCCCGCGATCGTCCAGAAGACCGGCCCGCCGAAGGCGCGCGCGGTGGCGTAGGGCGTGAGGCGGTCGAAGAACGTCCAACCGGCCGAGGCGCCGACGCGCAGATCGAGCGCCGTGAAGCTGCGCTGATCGGCGTCGCGCAGCGCCGAGCCGCCGAGCGAGGCGCTCAGGAGCACGAAGGGGAGGGCGCCCGCCTCCCGCCGCGCCACGTACGACGCCGACAGGCTCGCGATCGGGCCGGGCTGCAGCGCGTGCTCGACGCCGTCGACCGTGAGAATGCCGCCGAGAGCGGCGCCGAGGCCGAGCGCGAGCGTGAGGCGCTCGTCGAGCGGGCGCTCGAGCGAGAGCTGCGCCGCCCACTGGGTCATCTCGACGTCGATCGCGCCGTCGAAGCGCAGCCCCGTGCGGACCGCGCCGAACGACGCGCCGACGCGAAAGCCCGGCGCCGCTTCGTGCGCGTCGCCGCCGCAGGAGAGGGCGAGGCCCGTCGAACCGACGGGCGGGGCGATCCCTCAGGCGCTCGCTGGGCGAGGGGGGAGCGCGAGGAGCAGCAGCACGAGGAGCGGTCGGGCCTTCGTCATGCGCGGGAGCAGAGCACGGCCTGCGCCCTTGCGCCGAGCGCCCGTTTCGGGGAAAGGTCCGCGGCTTCACCGGAGCCGCCATGAACCCACTGAGCCCGCGCCCCCTCGCGCTCGCCGCCGCGCTCGCGCTCGCCGCCGCGCTCGCGCTCGCCGCCTGCGCCGCGGAGGAGGACGGCGGCGGCGAACCCGCGCCCGCCTGCACGCGCAACAGCGACTGCCCGGATCCGACGCACCTCTGCCTCGACGGCGTCTGTGGGCCGGAGTGCGGCGACTCGCGCGACTGCGCCGCGGCGGAGGTCTGCGAGGCGTCGCGCTGCGTCGCGGCGCCCTTCGCGTGCGAGGCCGACGCCGACTGTCCCGTCGGACAGGGCTGCCGGAGCGGCGCCTGCGCGCGCGTCGACACCACCTGCACGAGCGATCTCGAGTGCGACGCCAGCCAGCGCTGCGTCGACGGCGCCTGCTTCACGCCGGAGTGCGTCGCCGCGGAGGACTGCGGCGTCGATCGGCTCTGCACCGACGGTCGCTGCGTGGCGGTCGGCCCCGAGTGCCTGCGCAATTCCAACTGCGCGCCGAACCAGCGCTGCGCCGACGGCCGGTGCGCGGCGGAGTGTCTCTTCGCGGTCGACTGCGGGCCCGACGAGCGCTGCGTCGACGGCGGCTGCGTGCCCGAGTGCGCCACGGATCCCGACTGCGCGGCCGGCGAGCGGTGTCTCGCGGGCCGCTGCGAGCCCGAGTGCGTCGCGGATCGGGACTGCTTCGCCGGGAAGGTGTGCCGGCTTGGTCGCTGCGAGGCGCAGTGCGCCGTCGATCGCGACTGCGGGGCGGGGGAGGCGTGCGTCGGCGGCTCCTGCGAGCCGGTCGTCGTCACCGCGCCGTGGAGCGGCACGTTCCAGCTCTCGACCAGCGTCGGGATCCAGCGCTGCAACGACTACACGAGCCTGCAGTACCAGAGCCGCCTCGTCGACGCGGTGCAGGAGGGCGCCGGCTACACCTGGATCTTCGAGCTGAGCACCTACGTCGGCACGGTCGACGACACGGGGAATTTCCAGGTCTCGTGGTCGGGCTACCAGGACACCTCGCCCGTCTGCGGCGTGATGAACAGCGCGAGCACCTACAGCGGCGCGTTCCAGCGCCCCGATCTCTTCACCGGCACGCTCGTGGCGGAGCTCTACTTCGAGATCGCCGAGTGCAACTGCATCCTGACCTACCCGATCACCGGCACCCGTCTCTGAGGCGCGCCGGAGAGGAGCCACCCGTGTCGAGCGTGAAGACCTCCGTGACGCACCCGATCCGGATCGACTGGATCCTCGAGACGCTCCCCGGCCGCATTGGGCTGACGTTCGCGCCCGGCAAACATGCCACCGCGGCCTTCGAGGGCGGCCGGTGGGAGCGCGACCTGCGCGCGGATCTCGCGAAGCTCAAGGCCGACGGGATGGGGCTGCAGCTCTGCCTGCTCGAGGATCACGAGCTGGAGAGCCTGCAGATCCCGCGGCTCGTGGAGGAGGCCGAGGCGCTCGGCATCGTCCTGCGTCGGCTGCCGATCCGGGACGGCGACGTGCCGGCGGCGATCGAGCCGGTGCGCGCGGTCGTGGCCGAGATCCTCGCCGCCGCGAAGGCGGGGACGAACGTGGTCATCCACTGCCGCGGCGGCCTCGGCCGGGCCGGCACGATCGGCGGCTGCGCGCTCGTCGCGAGCGGCTTCACGCCCGACGCGGCGCTCGAACGGCTGCGGGAGCGCCGCGGGCCGAGCTGCCCGGAGAACCCGGACCAGAAGGCCTTCCTCCGCGCCTTCCGCCTCTGACGGGCCGCGCGGGAAGCGCTCGCCACGGACGGGGCGGGTGTGGCCAGAATCGGCGCATGGCGCGTGACCCGGTCGCCGAGATCCAGCAGGTGGAGCGGGCGCTGCTCGCCCCCGAGCGGCGCGTGCGACGCGACCCGGCGGCGACGGACGCGCCGGCCGAGCTGACCGTCGAGGCCGTCCGCCGCCGACGCGAGGCGCTGCTCTCGTCGCCCTTCTCCTTCTTCCGCGGCACGTTCCACCTGATGGCGCACGATCTCGCGCAGGGCCGCGTGGAGCGTGGGGAGGCGCGCGCGCCCGAGGGGCTCGTCGTCGGCGACCTGCACCTCGAGAACTTCGGCGTCTACCGCGGCGCCTCGGGCGCCTTCTGCTTCGACGTGAACGACTTCGACGAGGTCGGCTGGGCGCCGATCGATCTGGACGTGAAGCGGCTCTGCACCTCGGCGCTGCTGCTGCCTTCGCTGCCGGAGCGCGCGCGGCTCGCGATCGCGCGCGCCGCGGCCGACGCCTGGGCCGACGGGCTCACGCGCCTCGGCGGTCGTTTCCCGATCGCGCCGTTCGATCGCGAGCACGCCGACGGCGTCGTGCGCGAGCTGCTCGAGGAGGGCGCTTCGCGGCGGCCGCGCGAGCTCGTCGGCAAGGTGACGCAGGGGCGGCGCCACGACGCCTTCGAGCAGGGGCCCAAGCTCGCGCGGCCCGAGAAGCGCTGGCGCAGCGCGGTGGCGCGCACGCTCGTCGAGTACCTCGACGCGCTCGATCAGCTCAAGGCGCGGCTGCCCGGCGACGAGTGGGAGCTCCTCGACGTCGCCTATCGCTTCAAGGGCACCGGCACGCTCGGCCGGCTCCGCTTCGACGCGCTGATCGGCCGCGGCGAGCAGCGTCGCATCCTCGAGTTCAAGGAGGCGCGGCCGAGCGCGCTCGACGAGGCGCGCGGCCACGCGAGCGGCACGCCCCGCGCGCGCGTGCAGACCGCCGCGATCCGCAGGCTGCAGGGCGACCCGTGGCCGCACGTCGCCTCGACCCGGCTGCGCTCGTTCTCCGCGCTGGGCCGCGAGCTCGAGCCGGGCGAGCAGAAGGTCTCGCTCGAGCGGCTCGCGCGCGACGGCGCGCCGCGTCCGGCCGAGCTGCGCAGCTGGGCGCGCCAGTGCGGCGAGGTGCTGGCGCGGCTGCACGCCCGGGCGAACGCGCCGCTGCTGCTCAACGCCCGCTGGAGCCCGCGCGAGGCCGCGCGCCACGCCGTCGAGTTCGCCGCGTCGTACGCGACGCAGGTCCGCCGCGACCACGCGCAGCTCTGCGCCACCGTCTCCCCGGAGCCGGCCGAGGTCCGCCCGTGAAGCTATGCGCGCGCGATCTCGTGAAGCAGATCCTGACCTTCGGTCAGAAGGACCATCCGGCGCGGACGCCGCTCCCGCTCTCGGACGGTCAGTCCCGCATCCAGTGGCAGGTGTATCCGCCCGGGTTCTTCTGCAGATAA
>CAYHCR010000385.1:0-4686 GCA_964354895.1 uncultured Myxococcales bacterium
TCGCCCGCTGTTCTCGCCGCGCCTCAAGGGCCGGATCGCCGACTCGGTCCTCCGCGACGGCGGCGGCGAGGACGTCGCCGCGGATTCGCTGTTCGAGCAGGTCCACGTCGACAAGCGCCTCCTCGCAAGCCATGTGCGCCGCGCGCTCGAGAGCCGCAGCGAGGTGACGCTCGGCGAGGTCGTGGCCGACCATCCGCTCGAACACGGATTGGCCGAGCTCGTCACCTACTTCGAGCTGGCGGCCGAGGATCGCCGCGCTGTCATCGACGACACCGCGGAGCAGGAGATCGCCTGGACCGACCGGTCCGGTCGGATGCGACGGGCCCAGGTGCCCCGGGTGATGTTCTCGCGACCGGCGAGGCGCGAATGAGCGCGGCCCCCGACCCGCTGTCACTCGTCCTGGTCGCTCTGATGAAGGGCGTCACCGACGCCGGGGACGACCCGACGCTCTGGAAGGCGCTCGTTGAGCTTCAAGCCCGTGTGCGCGACTACGTGGCCGTGCTCGGCCTCGAGCTCGTGCTCGACGAGGCGGAGGGAGTCGCGTTCCTTCGGCAGCGCCCGGCACGTGAAGGCGTCCCCGAGCTCCCGCGCCTCGTCCCTCGCCGACAGCTCGGCTACCAGGTGAGCCTGCTGCTCGCGCTGCTGCGCAAGAAGCTCGCGGAGTTCGATGCCCTCAGTGGCGACACGCGCCTCGTGCTCGGCCGGGACGAGATCGTCGACCTGGTGCGCGTCTTCCTGCCCGCCAGTACAGATGACGCGCGCCTCGTCGATCGAATCGACGGTTCAATCCAGCGCGTCGTCGAGATGGGCTTCCTCCGGCGGATGCGAGGCCAGAAGGACGCGTTCGAGGTGCGCCGAATCCTCAAGGCGTTCGTGGACGCACAGTGGCTCGACGAGCTGAACCGCCGGCTCGAAGCGTACGCAGAGCACCGGGTGGGCGACGCGGCGGCCGAGGGGGACCCATGATCGAGGACGGCCAGCCGAGGCTGGACTTCGCGTCGTCCGACGCGGTCGCGGGCTTTCGGCTCCACCGGCTCGAGGTCTACAACTGGGGCACGTTCCACGGGTGCGTGTGGTCGTTCGAGCCCGGGGGCGAGAACGCCCTCCTCACCGGGGACATCGGGTCGGGGAAGTCGACGCTCGTCGACGCGCTCACCACGCTCCTCGTCGCACCGCAGAAGCTCGCCTACAACCGCGCCGCAGGAGCCGAAGCCCGCGAACGCACGCTGCGCTCCTACGTGCTCGGGTACTACAAGTCCGAGCGGGGCGAGCCCGGCCTCTCGGCCCGCCCGGTGGCGCTCCGCGACCACAACACGTATTCGGTCGTCCTCGCGCGCTTCGTCAACGTGGGCTACGCCCAGCACGTGACGCTCGCCCAGGTCTTCTGGGTGAAGGACGCCGACGGCCAGCCTGCACGCTGCTACGTGATCGCGGACCGCCCGCTCGCCATCGCTACGGACTTCGCCGGGTTCGGCACCGACGTCGGCGAGCTGCGCAAGCGCCTGCGGCACGCGCCGGGCGTCGAGGTCCACGAGTCCTTCCCGGGCTACGGCGCCGCGTTCCGGCGCCGCTTCGGCATCGAGAACGAGCAGGCGCTCGACCTCTTCCATCAGACAGTGTCCATGAAATCGGTTGGGAATCTCACCGAGTTCGTGCGGCAGCACATGCTCGAGGCGTTCGCGGTCGAGCCGCGCATCGACGCGCTGGTCCGGCACTTCGACGACCTGAACCGCGCGCACGAGGCCGTGCTCCGCGCTCGTGAGCAGATCGAGGCGCTCACGCCGATCGTGGAGGACTGCCGGCGGCATGCCGGGACCGCAGCAGCGATGGACGGCTTCCGCGCCTGCCGCGACGCGCTCCGGGCGTGGTACGCGGCGCAGAAGGCGACACTCCTCGAGAAGCGGCTCGATATCCTGGCCGGCGAAGCGCGTCGGACCGCCGCCCGCATCGAAGCGCTCACCCTGAAGCGCAGCCAGGAGGGGCGCGATCGCGACCAGCTCAAGCACGACATCGCGGTGAACGGGGGCGACCGCATCGAGCAGCTCCGGGCCGAGCTCGCGACGCGCCGGGAGGAGCGCGAGCAGCGCCGCCGCCGCGTCGAGCGCTACGACGAGCTGGCACGGGCCTGCGGCCTCCCGCCGGCGATCGATGCCGACGCATTCCTGTCGACGCGGGCGGCGCTGGACGAGCGGACTCGGGAGCTCGACGAGCGTCTGGCCGACCGTCAGAACGAGGTCACCGAAGCGAGCGTCGGCCTTGGCGAGCTCCGGCGCCAGCACGAGCCGCTCCGCGCGGAGATCGACTCGCTCCGGCGCAGGCGGTCGAACATCCCCGACGTCCTGGTGCGGCTCCGCGAGCGCCTCTGCGCGGGCATCGGGCTCGCCGAGGACGACCTCCCGTTCGCCGGCGAGCTCATCGAGGTCCGCGGCGACGAACAGGACTGGGAGGGCGCCATCGAGCGGCTGCTCCACGGCTTCGGGCTGGCCATCCTCGTTCCGGAGGCGGCTTATGGCGACGTCGCGCGCTGGGTCGAGCGCACGCACCTGGCGACGCGCCTGGTCTACTTCCGCACGCGGCCCGCGCGCGGGGGCGACCGCCGCGAGCTCGGCCCGCGATCGCTCGTTCACAAGCTCACGGTCAAGCCGGACTCGGCGTTCTACGACTGGCTGATGGTGGAGCTCGCTCGCCGCTTCGACTACGCGTGCTGCGACACGCTCGACGACTTCCGGCGCGAGCCCCAGGCGGTGACCCGGGCCGGCCAGGCGAAGGGCAGGGACGATCGGCACGAGAAGGACGACCGGCACCGCATCGACGACCGGTCGCGATACGTGCTCGGCTGGTCCAACGAGGCGAAGGTCGCGGCTCTAGAGAAGGAGGCGCTCGACCTCGAGGCGCGGATGCAGGCCTTCGCCGGCCGGATCGCCCGCGCGCAGGAGGATCAGAAGCGACTGCAGCTCTACTTCGGCCAGCTCCGGCAGCTCGCCACGTTCGAGAGCTGGCGCGAGCTCGACTGCAAGTCCCTCACGACCGAGATTGAGCGGCTCGAGGCCGAGCGGCGCGCGCTGGAGGCCGCCTCCGACGTGCTGCGGGAGCTCGAAGCGCGGCTGACCCGGCTCGAGGAGGTGATCGCGGGGACCGAAGTCGAGCTCGTCGAGCAGCGGGGCGTCGAGAAGACCCTCCAGCTGAAGGGCGACCAGGCGACCGAGCTGCTCGCCCAGTGCCGAGCAGCCGCCCTGACGGCGTCGGAGGCCGTACGGAGTCACGTCTTCCCTCGAGTCGAGGCGCTCCGGACCGAGCTCCTCGGCGAGCACGCGCTCACCGTCGAGTCCTGCGACGGCCGCGAGCGCGACCTCCGCGAGGCGGTGCAGGCGCGGATCGATGCGGAGTCGAAGACGCTCGACCGGCTCACGACCCGAATCGTGGCGGCGATGGAGTCCTATCGCATCGCCTATCCCCTCGAGACGCAGGAGGTCGACGCCAGCGTTGCCGCGTCCGCCGACTACGCGCAGATGCTGGACAGCCTGCGCGCCGACGACATTCCGCGGTTCGAGGCGCGGTTCAAGGAGCTCCTCAACGAGAACACCATTCGCGAGGTGGCGGCGTTCCAGTCGCAGCTCCGTCGCGAGCGCCAGACGATCCTCGAGCGGATCTCGCGCATCAACGAGTCCCTGCACGCCATCGACTACAACCCTGGGCGGTTCATCGTCCTCGAGGCGGTCCCGGCCACGGACCCGGAGATTCGCGACCTCCAGCAGGACCTCCGCGCCTGCACCGAGGGCACGCTCACGGGCTCGGAGGACGCGGCCTACTCGGAGGCGAAGTTCCTCGAGGTGAAGCGGATCATCGAGCGCTTCCGAGGTCGGGAGGGTTCGAGCGAGCTCGACAAGCGCTGGACCCGCAAGGTGACCGATGTGCGCAACTGGTTCTCGTTCTCGGCTTCGGAGCGGTGGCGCGAGGACGGCCGCGAGCACGAGCACTACGCCGACTCGGGCGGCAAGTCGGGCGGCCAGAAGGAGAAGCTCGCCTATACCGTGCTCGCGGCGAGCCTCGCGTACCAGTTCGGCCTCGAGTGGGGCGCTACCCGGTCGCGATCATTCCGCTTCGTCGTCATTGACGAGGCCTTTGGTCGCGGCTCGGACGAGTCGGCGCGCTTCGGCCTCGAGCTGTTCGACCGCCTGGGGCTCCAGCTGCTCATCGTCACACCGATGCAGAAGATTCACGTGATCGAGCCGCACGTCCGCTCGGTCGGCTTCGTCCACAACGAGGAGGGGCAGCGCTCGAAGCTGCGGAACCTCACGATCGAGGAGTACCGTGCCGAGCGTGCGAGACGGATCGCCTGAGCAGCCGCGAGCGTGGACGGTCCCGGAGGACGTCGAGGCTCAGGTGCTGCGCGTCTGGGACCAGGGCCGCATCCTCGGCGCGCGGCTCACGGGCGAGCCGCTGTTCCCCCTCACGATCCGCCTCGTGCGGCCGGACTCACGGGCGCTGGCCGACCGCTTCGACGAGGTCCGGGCGTGGATCCGTGCCCTCGTCGCCGGCAGCAGGGAGGCCCGCGGCGCCGGCTACGAGGTCCACTGGCGCGAGGTGGAGCATCGTCAGCTGGGTCGAAATCGGGTGCCCGATGCCCTGGTCGTCCCGACCGAAGCCGACGCCCTCGCGCAGGCCGTCTCCGTCGGGGGCTGGGCC
>CAYHCR010000386.1:0-4679 GCA_964354895.1 uncultured Myxococcales bacterium
GCCGGTCCCACGGGTGTTACAGCACCTGGCGGGTCTGCGTCCCGAAGGCGGGCGGAAGCGGCGCAGCGACGGCGCGCGTGGCCGGGCGGACGCGGTGCGCGCGGCCCGGCGACGACGATCGCGGCCGGGCGGCTACGGCTCGCAGCGCGTCCAGCCCGGCAGCGGGATCGGCGTCGCCGAGGAGGTCTCGTCGTCCACGCCCGAGGCCACCTGGCCGTTGCCGAGCGCGCCGCCGTGCCAGGCGCCGAAGCCCCACACGCGGCCCTGGTCGTCGACCGCCAGCGCGTGCTCGCGGCCGATCGAGGCGCGGACGATCCGCGTCGGCGGCGGGAGGGGGCAATCGGGCGCGGCGGGGTCGGGCGCGGGCACGTGAAACTCGACCGGCGCGGGCGTCGACGAGACGGGGAACCACGAGCCGTCCGGATGCGGCGCCTGCTCGGCGCCGGGCGGGCGACCGAGCCGGCCGTGGGCGGCCGCGCCGGCGCTGTAGAGCCTGCCGAGATCGTCGAGCGCGAAGAGCGACCAGCCGTTGGCCCGGACCCACTCGAGGCGCGCCGGCGCCGGCGTGGCGGCCGTGAAGATCTCCTGCCACTCCGGGTGCTCCGCGAGGTCGCCCACGCCGAGCGTGCCCTCGCCGTTCGGACCGAGGCCGAAGAGGCGCCCGTCGGGGCCGAGCGCCGCGACCATCGTGGCGCCGAGCGTGACGCCGCGCAGCTCCGTCACTCCCGCCGGCAGCGCGAGCTCCGCGGGCCCGATCACCTCGTCCCGGCCGGCGGCGCCGAAGCGCCCCATCGTGTTCGTTCCCCACGCGACCATGCGGCCGTCCACGAGCGCGAGCGCGCCGCCGGCGCCCGACGCGAGCTGGCTCGGCACGCCCGAGAGCCCCGCGATCGGGGCCGGGATCGGGTGCGATCGATCGTCCCGGGGCACGCCGAGCTCGCCGCCCTCGTTGGTCCCGAACGCGAGCAGCGCGACGGGGCCCTCCGGCCCCCCCGTCCGCGCCCGCACGTACGAGACCTCCGAGCCGGCCCAGGCGTCGAGCGCGACCGTGTCGGGGCCGAGCGGCACCCCGGTCGGCGCCTCCGCCTCCTCGAAGAACACGTCCGGACCGCACTCGCCGCGGGCCGACGGGCCCCAGGCCACGAGCTCGCCGTCCGTCGTGATCGCGAGCACGTGGCGCCCCTCGGCCGAGACGCGCGCGAACCGCCGGTCGTCCTGGATCTGCCGCGGGACGCCGGAGTCGGTGCGATCGCCGCGCGCGAGCTGGCCGTGCTCGTTGAGGCCGGCGGCGAAGATCCGACCGTCGCCGTAGAGCACGAGCGAGAACTCGTCGGCGGCGGCGAGGTCGATCACGCGGCGGTGCGTGAAGCCGCACTCCGAGTCGCACGCGTCGTAGTCGTTGGCGTTGCCGTCGTCGCAGGCCTCGGGCGCCACGACGACCCCGTCGCCGCAGCCGTCCGGGCGCGGCCAGCGCCGCTGGCACGTCGCGTCGCACGGCTCGCCCGCGCGGTCGTTGCGGGCGACGCCGAGATCGCACGCCTCGCCAGGCCCGACGTAGCCGTTGCCGCAGCCGCTCACGCTGCAGTCGGCGTCGCAGCCGTCACCGGACGTGGTGTTGCCGTCGTCACAGCGCTCGCGGCCGTCCACGCTCCCGTCGCCACAGACCGGAATGGCGCAGCTCTGCGTGCAACCGACCGCGCCGGAGCCCGGCGGATCGCACGCCTCGCCGTGCCCCGAATCGATCACGCCGTCGCCGCAGTACGGCAGCAGGCAGGTCTTGGGGCGGCACGCGTCCGACGCGTCGGAATTGGCGAGGCCGTCGTCGCATTGCTCGTCCGGCCGCACGAGCACGCCGTCGCCGCAGACGACGCAGCCGGCCACAGTGGCGCCCAGCGCGTCGCAGCGCGCGAGGCACGCGCCGTCCCGGCAGAGCTGTCCGGCGGAGCAGTCGGCGTCCGCCACGCAGCCCGACTCCTCCACGAGGAAGCAGCCGGAGAGGGCCGCCGCGGCTGCGAGCGCGCAGGCGACGACCCCCCCGGCGGAGCTCACCGGTGACCCAGCGCGAACCCGAAGAAGCCCACCGTCGGCGCCGCGAGGCTCGCGCCGACCACGTCGAGGCCGGCCGCGCTGCCGCGGTGCCAGCTGAGCTGCTCGACGGTGCCCGGCGAAGCGATCGCCCCGTCCGAGTGGCCGTCGCCGTCGAAGTCGCCGGAGGTGACCGCGCCGCCGAGGGCGTCGAAGTCGACCGGCAGCGGATCGGGCAGCAGCGTGGTCGCGCCGGTGAAGAGCGCGCCGGCCGCCCCGGCCGCCCAACGCACGGTGCCGGGCAAGGGGGTGTCGTCGCCGAGCAGACCGTCCATCGCGCCGTCGGCGTCGAAGTCGCCCAGCGCCAGCGAGCTCGCCTCGAGGCGGGCCGTGAAGACCGGCGGCGCGTAGCCGTTCGCGGCGTGGAACGCCCCGATCGTCAAGCCGCCGACGAGCAGCTTGCGCGAGGTCCCCGCGCCGAAGCGACCAATGCGCACGACGCGGCCGACGCCGCCTGCGATCGCAGGCGTGGTGACGAGGCCCGCGAAGCGACCCGCCGTGCCGTCGCCGTGGCAGACCAGCGCGGTGCCGTCGACGCCGCCCTGCGCGAGATCCACGAGGCCGTCCTCGTCCAGATCGCCCGCCGCGAGCGAGCGACCGAGACCCGCGCCGGCCAGCGGCGACGGGGAGACGATCAGCGCGTCGGGCGCCAGCGATCCGGCGCCGGTGCCAAGGTAGATCCGCGCGCCGCCGGCGCGCGCCTGGCTGGCGACCGTCAAGCTCTGCAGCCCGAACGCGACGTCGCGGAGGCCGTCCGAGTCCAGATCGCCGAGCGCAGCGAGCGCGCCCTGGATCGCGGCGATCGGATCGGCGTTGAGGCCAGCCGAGGCCAGCGTCGTGGCGGCCGGGATCGCGGCGCCGCGCGCGACGTAGAGCTGCAGCGTGGTCGCCGCGACGACGTCACCGAAGCCGTCGCCGTCCAGATCCGTCAGGAGCACCTCGCCGCTGCCGAGGTCGTCGCCGCCGGCCGTGATCTCCGTCATCGGCGTGGCCGAGAGACCGAGCGCGCTGCCTGCAAAGACGTAGAGCTTCGGGGCCGACAGGAGGTCACCGCTCGCGACGAGGTCGGAGTACCCATCGCCGTTGAAGTCGTCCGGCAGGCGGCCGACGTCGAGCCAGCGCACCGCGCTCCACGGCCCGCACGCGCCACCTTCGCAGCCGCGCACGCGCCACGCGTACCGCGCGCCGACCGGGGCCGTGAGGGCGACCGGCAGCGGCGTCGCCGGCTGGAAGCTCGTGCCGGCGACCGTCGTGGAGAGCTCTGCGCTTGCAAAGGTACACGATGTGTGTGCGCCGGGGGCGCCGCACGAGTCGTCCGCCTGCAGCTCGTAGTTCGCAGCGCCCGCGACCGCGAACCAGGAGAACGTCGGCCGGAGCGGCGCCAGGACGCCGGCGTGCACCGAGCCGGTGTACGCGCCGTCGAGCGGGGCGAGCAGCGCCGGCGGATCGCACGCTTCGTTCGTCAGGCCGTCGCAGTCGTCATCCTGCGGCGTGATGCAGCTCTCGGCGTCGTCGTCCGGCGTGCCGCCGGTGCAGGCGAGCGCGTCGATCGCCGTGCAGGCGAGCGTGTCGTCCGTGCACTGATCGGTGTCGGCGCCGTCGCACGGATCGCCGGGCGCGAAGGCCAGCGTGCAGACGCCGCCGCAGCCGTTGTCGGTCGCGACCGTCGCCTCGTCGACCGCGCCGTCGCAGTCGTCGTCGAGCGTGTTGCAGGTCTCCTCGTCATCGTCCGTCACGCCGCCCGTGCAGGTCGTCGTGTTCGGGTCGACGCACGCGTAGAGGTCGTCCTCGCAGAGGTCGGTGTCCGTGCCATCGCAGGGATCGCCGGCGAAGCCCAGGAGCGGGCAGACGCCGCCGCAACCGTTGCTGAACGAGCCATTGGTGTCGATGAAGCCGTCGCAGTCGTCATCGACGCCGTTGCAGACCTCGTCGTCGAGATCGACGGCGCCGCCGCAGAGGACGTCGCTCGGCCCGAGGCACTCCCACGTGTCGTCCAGACACACGTCGGGATCGAAGGGGCTGTCGCACGCGCCTCCGAGCGGCGCCGCGAGCACGCAGACGCCGCCGCAGCCGTTGTCGAACGCGGCGCTCGCCTCGTCGTTGAAGCCGTCGCAATCGTTGTCCGCGCCGTCGCAGAGCTCGACGTCCTCGTCGGGCGCGGCGTTGACGCAGATCGTTCCGTTGAGGCCCGCGCAGTCGAACGCGTCGTCCAGACAAGCGTCCCCATCCGCGCCGTCGCAGCCCGAGCCGGGCGCGTTCACGAGCACGCAGGCGCCGCCGCAGGCGTTCGTGAAGGCCGCGTTGCCCTCGTCGGTCTGGCCGTCGCAGTCCTCATCGCCGCCGCCGCAGACCTCCACGTCGTCGTCGACCGCGCCGCCCGTGCAGGCGAGCGCGTTGAGCCCGCCGCAGACGAAGGTGTTGTCGAGGCAGAGATCGGTGTCGGCGCCGTCGCAGGCGCCGCCGACCGCGCCGGCGAGCGCGCAGAGGCCGCCGCAGGCGTTCGGTGTGTCGCCGAGGTTCGGGTTGTCGATCACGCCGTCGCAATCGTTGTCCTGGCCGTCGCACGTCTCGGGCGCCGGCGGGCCGGCGGCCGC
>CAYHCR010000387.1:0-4679 GCA_964354895.1 uncultured Myxococcales bacterium
CTGATCGCGGCGAGCGACGCGGCCGATCAGCTCGGTGCTTCGAACCAGCTGGCCGCGAAGCAGGACTTCGCGGAGAGCGCGGGCACGCGGGCGCTGCTCGCGGACGTGGGCTACGGCGTCGCGGTCCTCGGCACGGGGCTCGCCATCTGGTTGCTGCTGGCGGACGACGACGACGCGGAGGCCACGCCCGTCGCGGGCGGCCCGACCGACGAGGCCGGAGGAGCCGCGCTCTGAGGTCGCGTCAGCGGCAGCAGGCCTGACCGGCCACGCACTCCTCCTCGCAGGTGAGCCCCTCGGCCGCGCAGTCCACGACGTCGGTCCACTGCTCCTCGACGCAGACCTGGGTCATCTCGCCGTCGCAACGGCCTTCCTCCTCGCCGCACTCCGCGCAGCCGGCGAGGGTCGAGGCGAGGACCACGAGGAGGGAGGCGAAGGCGAACGCGCGCATGCCGCAAACGATAGCCGCCTCGTGGCGCGCTGCAACCGCGCTTCGTTCGGCTTGACCCCCTGCGCGCCCTCCGCTACAAGGCCGCTCCGCTGCGTTCAGCATCCGCTGCGTCATTGCGGCGCCATAGCCAAGCGGTAAGGCAGAGGTCTGCAAAACCTCCATCCCCGGTTCAAATCCGGGTGGCGCCTCCAACAAGAAGCTCCGGCCGAAAGGTCGGGGCTTCTTGCTTGTCTGCCGGCTCGAGTCTCACGGAAAGTCGGCGACTGGACCGCGCGACCGGGCGTCGGCGACGGTCCGCGCGGCGACGTGCCACCTCGCTGCCACGTCATTTCGAAGGGTTGCGCCAGCGGCAGGGCTCGGCACGGCCCTCGCACAGTCTGCGGGCGTGACGATCCTCTGCGACCGATGCGGAAAGAGCTACCTGGCCCGGTCAGCGGACACGCGGCCGGGGACGATCCTCCGCCTGCTCTGTCCGCACTGCTCGACGCCGCTCTGGAGCGTGCTCCCGCGGACCGCGCCGCACATCGAGTCCTCGAAGCGCCCCTGGCCGGAGCCGAAGAGCCCGCGCGGCGTCTCGTAGGCGATCAGTCGTCGTCCGGCTGCGGCAGCCGAAGCCAGAACCGAGTGCCTCCGCCGGGACGCGGACCGTGTTCGAGGCGGCCGCCCTCGCGCTCCACGATCCCGAGCGCGATCGACAAGCCGAGGCCTGTGCCTTCACCGGCCGGCTTGGTCGTGAAGAACGGCTCGAAGACCTTCCCGCTGAGCGCTTCGGGGATCCCCGGGCCGTCATCCTCGACGAGGACGTCGGCCCGCCCCGGCTCGCGAGAGGTCACGACCCGGACCACGCCGGTGCCGCCCGGTCGTCGCGCCGCCTGCGCCGCGTTCTTCACGAGGTTCATCACGACCTGGCCGAGCGGACCGGCGCGCCCGCGGATCGGCGCCGGGAGGTGCCCCTCGCGCTGCAACTGGACGCGACCATCGATCTCCTGGCGGAGCAGCGCGATCGAGTCATCGACGAGCCGATCGAGATCGAACGGCTCCGGGCGATCGTCGGGGCGATCGACGCGCGAGAAGTCGCGCAGAGCGCGCACCACGGCCGTCATCCGGCCGACGCCGCGCTGCATGATCTCCAGCACGTGCTCGGCCTCGCCGAGGTCCTCGAGGCCTCGCCGCGATTTCTCGTCCAGCGCCGCCGCGACGGCCGCCTCCAGCGCGCCGCCTTCGAGGCCCCGGCACGCGTCCAGCCGTGCCAGCACCGCGCGCAGATCGAGGACCGCCTCGCGAATCGGGGGCAGGCCGTTCCCGACGAAGTTGAGCGGATTGTTCAGCTCATGCGCGATCCCGGCGACCAGGCGGCCCACCATCGCCATCTTCTCCTGCCCGACGATCCGATCCTGGGCCTCGCCGAGGCGCAGCAGCGCGCTGGAGAGCCGCTCGTTCGTCGCGGCGAGATCGGCGGTCCGCGTCGTGACCCGTGCCTCGAGCTCCGCGTTGAGCGCCTCGAGCTCCGCAAGACGCGCCTGGAGCTGTGCGCGCATCGCCTCGACCGCCCGCGCGAGCCGGCCTGTCTCGTCGCCCGCGCCGCCGGGCACGGGCGTCGCGAGATCCCCGCCCCCGATGCGGTGCGCTGCGGCCGCCAGCCGACCGAGCGGCGCGGCGACGTCCCGCGACACGATCGTCGCGAGCACCAGCGAGACGGCCGCGAGCGTGGCGAAGACGAGCAGCAGTGCCGCCGAGGTGATCGGGGGCAGGGCGCGCGAGCCGGCGACGACGAGCAGGAGCCGCTCGTGCTCCTCGAGCGCGGTGAGCAGGGCGAAGGTGCCGCCGAAGGCGACGATCGCGAGCATTCCTCCCGCGAGTCGGCCTGTGAGCCCCGTGCGGCTCGGCGGCGGCGCGGCGCCGGTCAGGCGGACCGCGGCCGTCAGCATCGGCTCGGCGATCCCGCGCACGAGCGGGGTCTGCAGCGCGAGGCACGCGCCGCCCGTCGCGAGCGCCGCCGCAGCGAGCGCCGCAGCCGGCCCGCCGGAGACCTGCTGGAGCGCCACCATGGCGGCAGCGCCCAGGACCCACGAGAGCGCGGAGGCGACCGCGAGCCGACGAGGGAGGTGAGCCGCGTCGAGGAGCACCTCTGCGGGATCGCCGAGGCCCTCGAGCGTGAAGCGCTTGAGCCTCTCGGTCGAGCGGATGAGCACCAGCGTGAAGGCTGCGCCGATCGCGAGGAGCACGGGCGGCAGCGAGGCCGTCGCGGCGGAGAGCTCGCCGGGGACCCGGTAGATCAGGAACGCCCAGGTGCCGAGGAAGAGGATCGCGCCGCCGCCGAGCGAGTACGAGACGATGAAGAGGCGGTCCCGGAGCTCCCGCCCCCACGTCGTGAGCGCGTCGTCGTCGCGCTCGAAGGCGCTGGCCAACGGGATGAGCACCGCCCGCACGGTCGCTGCGCGGAGGACCGCGAACCAGAAGCCGCAGGTGGCGACCGCTCCGGCGATGACGGCGGCCTTCGCGAACGAGAGTCCGGCACCGGACGCGATCGTCGGGCCGGCGGCCAGCGCGGCGAGCAGCGCCAGCGCGCCGCGGCCGAGGAGGGTCGCACGGACATGCTTGCCGATCGCGACACGGACCCCGCGTCGCTCCGCCTCGGTGAGCGACGCGGGCTCCGCGAGCGCTCGACGGAGCGGCGCGAGGGTCTGGCGGGAGAGGGCGGTGAAGATGACCGTCGCGGCCAGGACCCAGGGCGCCAGGCCGAGCGCCGCGCGAGCGAGCACGGCCGCAGGGACGTCGAGCATCGCGGCGAGCGCGGCGAGATCGACGGCGAACTCGAGGACTGCGAGGGCTACCCCGAGGAGCGAGCTCTTCAGCAGCGGGCGGCTCGACAGGGGTGCCATCTCGACGACTACAACGCGCCGGGCGGCAGGTCGCGGTCGGGTGCGGGGATGAGCTCCAGGCCGATCAGCGCAGGGTGGCCGATCGCCGCCGCGGCCGCTTCGAGCGCCGCCTCGACGTCCGGCAACGGGCCGCTCAACGTGAAATAGCCCTTCCCCCCGATCCCGCGCGCCAGCCGGATCGAGGCGATCGTCACGTTTGCCGTCTTGCACGCGGCGTCAGCGCCGAGCAGCGCCGCGCTCACCGTGTGCGTCTCCACGATGCCGAGCGAGTCGAGCGGGACCGGTCGAACGGTGTCCGCGACCGCTGCCGCGAGCTGTGCGTGGGCCTGCGGCAGGAAGAGCTTGTCGACGAGCCGGTCGCCCGCCCGCTCGAGGCCCGCGGTGAACGACGCCTCGACCTCGGCGACGCCGCCGGAGAACAGCAGCAGATACTTCCCGGGTGTCACCGCCTCGTGCAGGTGGAGCCGCACGGGCGCCTTCTTGAGCACCGCGTCGACACACGCGATCCCGCGCGCGATCGACTCGAGCTCGAGCAGGCCGATCGCGGGGGAGGGGAAGCCCAAGGGCGGATGGCTCCGGTCAGACGAAGCGGAAATGGTCCTTGAGGACGCAGCGGCGCTCGCGCGTGAAGGTCAGCGCGGTCGTGAGGCCCTCGCCGGTGGGCGAGGCGATCGTCCAGCTCGTGTAGCCCTCGCCGCCGATGCCGAGGCCGGCGTACGCGGGGCCGTTCTTCACGAAGATCGAGGTGTTGATGACCTTGCCCATCTTGTCGAGGTTGTCGATCGAGGCAGAGTGCATGACCGCGGTGTGGCCGAAGCCGTGCTCGGCCTGAATCGCGGCAGCGATGCACGCGTCGACGTCCGGGTGTCGCACGAAGCCCACGACCGGCATGAGCAGCTCGGACTGGATGAACGGGTGCATCTGGTCGACCTCGGCGAACAGCAGCCGCGTCGACTCCGGCACGTCGATCCCTGCTGCACGCGCGATCTTCGCCGCGTCCTTCCCGACCCACTCCTTGTTCGGATAGCCGTCCTTCTGGACGACGAGGTCCGTCAGCCGGTGGATCGCGCCGCCCTTCACCTCGTAGGCGCCGGCCTTGACGAGCTCCTTCTTGAGATCGTCGGCGATCGAGGAGACGGCGATGATCTCCTTCTCCACGATGCAGATGATGTTGTTGTCGAGGGAGGCGCCGTCGACGATGTGCTTCGCGGCGTTGGACAGGTGTGCCGTCTCGTCGACGACGACCGGCGGATTGCCGGGGCCGGCTGCGACGGCACGTTTGCCGGAGGCCATCGCCTGCTTCACGACCGCAGGGCCGCCCGTCACGACGATCAGGCGGATGCCCGGGT
>CAYHCR010000388.1:0-1499 GCA_964354895.1 uncultured Myxococcales bacterium
TGACGCCGAAGTTCTTCACGAACATGTCGCCCGGAAACACGTTGATGAGCGTCATCTCGTGGATCGCCTTGCCGAAGTCCTCGATGCCGTGGCGCAGCCGATCGTCGTCGGCGTCCTTGAGCCAGATGTCCAGCGGGGTCATGCGTCGCTCGATGTAGAGGTGCTCGATCACGAGGCGGTCGCCGTCGAGCTGCAGGGATCCCGCGCAGGAGCGCTGGAGCTCCGCGAGCAGGGCGGGGTGGACGCGCGAGCGCGGGAAGGCGACGTGGGAGTACTCGAGCGAGTCGGCCATGCGCCCCACGCGATCGAGGTGCTTCACGCGCCGGTAGCGCTCCTTGATCGTCTCGGGCGTCACGTCCTTCGTCGGCGAGAACCGGTCGCGGATCAGCTTGAACACATACGGAAAGCTCGGCAGATGAAACACCATCATCACCATGCCCGGGATGCCGGGCGCGGCGACGAAGGCGTCGACCGAATTCTCGAGGTGCTCGTGCAGGTCCCGGTAGAAGAGCGTCTTGCCCTGCTTCTGCAGGCCGATCGCCGTGTAGAGCTCCGCGCGGCGCTTGGAGGGGAAGACCTTGCGCAGGAAGCCGACGACCGCCGACGGCACCTCGAAGTCGGCCAGGAGATAGGAGCGCGCGAGCGAGAAGAGCGCGCCGAGGTGCTCCGGATCGAAGAGCAGCGCGTCGACCTCGAGCGAGACACCTTCTTCGGCGTGCGAGAGACAGATCGCGAAGGGGTGCTCGCGCGGCCCGTCGACGATGCGGCCGATCGCGTAGGCGGAGCGGCCGCGGAAGAAGAGGCTCGTAAAGAGCTGCAGCGCCGCGCCGGCGTGCCGGTCCCGGCTCCGCGGACAGTGCTGCCGGATCGCGGCGAGGATCCGTCGCAGCTCGCGCCGCTCGTCCTGCAGCGGCAGCCCCGGGTTCATCGTGGCCCACAGCTGGCGCAGCGTCGCGCGGAGTGTCGGTCCCGCGATCGGCCAGGTCCGCCACGCCGGCGTCGATCCCTGCAGGAAGCTCGTGGAGACGGCCGGCCGCCAGAAGCGAAAGTCGTTGCGGTAGTAGGTCCGGTGCAGCAGGCGGCAGGCGACCGAGTTGTAGAACGTCTCCGCGAGCTCGGGCTGGCGGTGCTCGTACAGCAGCCCGATGAAGGCCTGCTTCACGGCCGCCCAGATCGACTCGTCGGTCTCCACGGCAGGGAATCGTCGCGTCACGGCGACGACGGCCTCGTGCACCCGCACGTCATAGAGGTCGATGCGATCGCTGGCGCAGCGTTGCAGGCCCGCCCAATCGGCCTTCACGAAGCACTGCTGCGCGCGCGCGCCGTAGCCGCGGAAGGAGGCGTAGTGGCGGTCGAAGCCGCGGAGGATCTCGGCGGCGACCGCGGCGACGTCGATGCTCATCCGGCGCATGATGCGCAGCGGGCGCCGGGATGGGAAGGGCGGGCGCCGCGCTGCACGCCCCCCGGAGGCCCGCGGGGCCATCGAAGGGACGGAGCGG
>CAYHCR010000388.1:1509-4673 GCA_964354895.1 uncultured Myxococcales bacterium
GTCATTCTGACCGCAGTTGCTGGCGCCGGCGACGGTTCCGGCCGCGAATTGCTGCGTTCTGCGGCAGCGACGATTCTTGCAGCGTTCCGAGGCACCTGCCCATGACCACGTCCAACATCGACCCCGACTCGTCCCAGCGCCCCGAAGGCCCTCCCGCGGGGCTCACCGAGGTCCGCCGCCAGGAGGCCCTGCTCAAGACCGGCGCGCTCCAGACCGCGATCCTCAACAGCGCGAACTTCTCCAGCATCGCGACAGACGAGAAGGGCGTCATCCAGATCTTCAACGTCGGCGCCGAACGGATGCTCGGCTTCTCGGCCGACGACGTCATCAACCGGATCACACCCGCAGACATCTCCGATCCCGTGGAGATCATCGCGCGCGCCCAGGCCCTGAGCGTGGAGCTCGGGACCGAGATCCAGCCCGGCTTCGAGGCGCTCGTCTTCAAGGCGAGCCGCGGGATCGAAGACATCTACGAGCTGACCTACATCCGCAAGGATGGCTCCCGGTTTCCGGCGATCGTGTCGGTGACCGCGCTGCGGGCCGGGGACGGCGCGATCCTCGGCTACCTGCTGATCGGCACCGACAACTCCGCGCGCAAGCAGATCGAGGAGCAGCTGCGCACGACCGAAGAGAGCTTCCGGCTGATGGTCGAGAGCGTGAGCGACTACGCGATCGTCATGCTCGATCCGCAGGGCCGCGTCGTGAGCTGGAACAGCGGCGCCGAACGCATCAAGGGCTACCGCGCAGACGAGATCATCGGCCAGGAGTTCGCGCGCTTCTATACACCGTCCGCCGCCCACGCCGGCGAGCCCCAGCGAGATCTCGACGTCGCGCGGGGCCTCGGGCGCGTCGAGCTCGAGGGCTGGCGTGCCCGCAAGGATGGCTCGCTCTTCTGGGCGAACGTGGTCGTCACCGCGATCCGGGACGCGCGCGGCGCGCTGCGCGGCTTCGCGAAGCTGACGCGGGATCTCACGAAGACCCGCGCGGTCGAGGCGGAGCTCATCAACGCGAAGTCCGTGGCGGAGACCGCCAGCCTCGCGAAGTCGAATTTCCTCTCCTCCATGAGCCACGAGCTGCGCTCGCCCCTCAACGCGATCCTCGGCTTCGCGCAGCTCATGGAGTCCGACACCCCGCCGCCGACGGTGGCCCAGCGGCTGAGCATCGAGCAGATCCTCCACGCCGGCTGGTTCCTGCTCAAGCTCATCAACGAGATCCTCGATCTCGCGGTGATCGAGTCGGGGCGCAACCCGCTCTCGCGCGAGCCGGTGCTGCTCTCGGAGGTCCTGCTCGAGTGTCGCGAGATGATGGAGCCGCAGGGCCACAAGCGCGGCACGGCGCTGCTCTTCCCGTCGTTCGAGACGCCCCGCTACGTGATGGCGGATCGGACGAGGCTCAAGCAGGTGCTCATCAACCTGCTCTCCAACGCCATCCAGCGCCAACGCGATGCCCCGGGACGTGCAGAGCGGCCTCGACGTGGGCTTCTTCCGCTATCTGACCAAGCCGATCAACGTCAACGACTTCATGGTCGCCGTGGACGCGGCGCTCGCCCTCGCCGCCGTGCGGGCCGCGCAGCGCGCCAGCGGTCGATCGACCCCATGATCGGCCCCGGCGAGCTGCTCGCGGCCCGGCTCCTGATCGTGGACGATCAGCCCGCCAACGTCCGCCTGCTGGAGCGCACGCTCCGCACCGCCGGCTACCTGTCGATCTCGTCCACGACCGATCCGCGTCAGGTCTGCGCGTTGCACCAGGCGAAGCGCTTCGACCTCATCCTCCTCGACCTGCAGATGCCTGGCTTCGATGGCTTTCAGGTGATGGAGGCCCTCGGCCTGATCGAGACGGAGGGCTGGCTGCCGGTGCTGGTGCTGACCGCGCAGCCCGACCAGAAGCTCCGCGCCCTGAAGGCAGGCGCCCGCGACTTCGTCAGCAAACCTTTCGATCTGGCCGAGGTGCTGCTGCGCGTCCGAAACCTCCTCGAGGTCCGGCTCCTGCAGCACGAGACCGCGCGGCTCTATGGCCGTGTCCTCGAGGAGCAGCGGCTCTCGGAGCGCCTGCTGCGCAACGTGCTGCCGGCCGCGATCGCCGAGCGCCTCAAAGGGCGGAGCGAGCTCGAGGCGGACAGCTTCACGGGAATAGTCGCGGACAGCTACGCCGAGGTGACGGTCCTCTTCGCGGATCTCGTCGGCTTCACGCGCTTCTCCGAGACCGTCACCGCCGAGGTGCTCGTCGCGGTCCTCAACGATCTCTTCACGCGCTTCGACGCGATCGCGGACGCGCGCGGGCTCGAGAAGATCAAGACGATCGGCGACTCCTACATGGCAGCGGCCGGACTGCCCGTGCCCGCGGCCGATCACGCCGATCGGGCCGCACACATGGCGCTCGACCTCCTCGAGGCCATCGCCCGCTTCAACGCGGAGCACCCCTTCCAGCTCGACCTCCGCGTCGGCCTGAGCACGGGCGCGGTCGTCGCGGGCGTCATCGGCCGGCGCAAGTTTCTGTATGACCTCTGGGGCGACGCGGTGAACGTCGCGAGCCGGATGGAGTCGCACGGGCTGCCCGGCCGCATCCAGCTCACCGAGGCGACCCGCGCGCGGCTGGGGCCATCCTTCCAGCTCACGCCGCGGGGCGCCGTGGAGATCAAGGGCAAGGGCCTGATGGAGACGTGGTTCCTCGACGGCCGCCTGGAACCCGCGCACGCGAGGCTGTCGGGGACGGTGGTCGATTCGATGGCAGCCGCATCATTCTGATGCGGGCGTCGCGCCGCCGGTTGGACGTAAGGTCCTCAAATTGAGGGGAATTGACAGCGATTTCGCTGGCACGATTCATGCGAATGCTGCGGTGCATGGCGAACACAGAAGCTCATAGGACAATCAACCCACGGAACCGGGCAGCACCGCGCGCACCGGCCACCGTCGCCGGCGGCCGGTGAGCGCACCCGGGCGGTCCGCTGGTAGCGGTTTTCGCTGGCTTTTTGGCGCCCCGGCGCGGCTCCGCCCGCCGGTCGGGCGCCGGTTCGGTCGGGTGGGGTCTCGCGCCGCCCCGCGCTCGCTACCCGGCGAGCTCGAGTTGCGGCCGCTCCCGCGCAGGTGCGATCGGCGGGGCGTGCGAGGGCAGCCCGAGGTGCTCGAGGATCTTCGCCGTCACGGTCGGCTCGTCGAGGTACGCGA
>CAYHCR010000389.1:0-4664 GCA_964354895.1 uncultured Myxococcales bacterium
CTCCTGGAGCGAGACCATGCTCGTGCGATCGGCGAACGCCTCGCCCGGATCGACGGCGTCCTCCGGGTAGAGCCGCTGGAGTGCGCGGTCGAGCGCGCCCTCCGTCGCGAAGACCGGCCGGATCGCGCGCGCGCCCGTCAAGGTCTGCAGCTCCGCGATCGCGGCGGGGTCCTGCGGGTCGAGCATCGCGACGTAGATCGCGCCGCGCTTGTCGAGCAGCGGCACGCACGCGAGGCGCGTCGCCACGCTCTTCGGCAGCCGCACCAGGAGCTCCGGCTCGACCGCGGTGGTCTCGAGCCGATCGTCGGTGAGGAACGCGATGCCGGTCTGCACGCTCATCGCGCGGATGACGTCGAGCTCCGCGACGCCCTGCGCGCGCAGGTGGTCGCCGAGCTTGCCGCCCTGCTCCCGCTGCGCCTTGAGCGCCGCCTGCACCTTCGCGGGATCGACGCGGCCCTTCTCGACGAGGATCTCGCCGAGCTTGCGCGGCTCGGTCTTCTCCACGGGCGAGGTCGCGCGGCGGCCCGGCGCGGCTGGGGCGGGCACGATCCCGGCGCGAGGGAGATTTCCGCCGGGCGCCGGGGCGAAGCGCGCAGGCAGCGGCCGGGTGGGAGCCTCTGCAGGCGGTCCGTCGTCGACCGGGGCCTTCGGCCGCGCAGGCGCGTCCGGCGCGGGACGCTTGAGCTCGAGGGGACCTTCGTGCTCGTCGGGGCCGAGCGAGGAGACCGCCGGCTTCGTCGGCAGCACCTTCGTGAAGAGCGTGACCAGATCGGCCGCGTTGCCCTTCATGCGCTTCTGATCGAGGACGGCGAGCAGGCCGTCGGAGAAGCTCTTCGCGCTCGGGAAGCGCAGGTCCGGATCGCGCGCGAGCGCCCGCTCGAGCACGCGGCGCAGCTCGCGCGGCGCGTCGGGCAGCTCCGGCAGCTGCGACAGGTCAAAGCCGCGGACCTGTCCGAGCGCGTTCGGGCCCGAGAAGAGCGGCAGCCCGGCGAGGAGCTCGTAGAGGTTCAGGCCGAGCAGGAAGACGTCGGCGCGCTCGTCGATCTTCTTGCCGGCGGCCTGCTCGGGGCTCAGGTAATTCGCCTCGGTCTTGGCGACGATCGTGCCGCCCGAGCGGCCGGCGTCCGCGCCGATCCGCACGAGCCCCAGATCCCCGAGCTTCACCTCGCCGCGTCGCGAGATCAGCAGGTTCGACGGCGTGACGTTGCGGTGGATCGCGCCGAGCGGGTTGCCCTTGGCGTCCTTCGTCTGGTGCAGGTGGTGCAGCGCCTCGGCGACGGGGAGGAGGATCGCGCTCGCCTCGCGCAGCGTGATCGGCAGCCCGCGCGAGGCGGCCGCTGCGAGCAGCGCGCGCCCGTCGACGCCGTCGACGAGCTCCATCACCAGCCAGTTCGCGCCGTCGCCTTCGCCCCAGTCGAGCACGTGGACGAGGCTCGGATGGCGCACGGCCTGGGCGAGCTTCGCCTCCCGCCAGAAGCGCTTCACGACCCGCTCGTCCTCGGCCAGCGACGGCAGCAGGCGCTTGAGCGCCACCGCGGCGCCGTTGTCGGCGCTCTTGCCCAGGAAGACCTCTGCGGTCGGGCCGATCGCGAGCCGGCGGATGATCTGGAACCTGCCCACGGCGCCTCCGGACTGCGCGAAAAACCTCGTCGGAACGGCAGTATACGGGACGAGTAGATCGGCGCGCTCCTTCGCGCGTGGGTACCCCCCAACGGAGGAGAGACCATGGGCACCGCACCTGCGAAGGAGAACCCCGACGATCGACCGGCGGCGCGCGTCGTCCCGGTCGGGACGGCGCGCTGGGAGCGGCCCGGCCTCGTGCCTGCGCCGCGGCCCGCGGGGGTGGTGCGGGCCCCCGATCCGGACGAGCTGCTCGTCGCCTACGCGCGGCGCGGGGATCGCCGGGCGCTGGAGAAGCTGCTCCTGCGCCACCGTCCGCGCGTCGTGCAGCTCGCCCGGCGCGTGCTCCGCGATGGCGACGCGGCCGAGGACGTCGCGCAGGAGGTGCTCTCCGCGGTCTGTCGCGCGATCGGCGATTTCCGGGGCGGGGCGCGCTTCTCCACGTGGCTGCATCGCGTGGCGACGAACCACGCGCTCAACCACCTTCGCGCGGGTCGTCGACGCGAAAGAGGAGAGGGCCGCGCGGCGGAGACCGCGGTCGTGCTGCACCTCGAGCCCGATCCCCCGCACGAGCGCGCGGAGGCCCGCGACCGCGTCCGCGCCGCGATCGAGGGGCTCGATCCGCTCTTCCGCAGCTGCATCCTCCTGCGCGACGTCGAGGGGCTCTCGTACGAGGAGATCGCTCGCCGCACCGGCTTGCCGCGCGGTACCGTGAAGTCCCGCATTCATCGGGCTCGCGCCCGCATCGAGGGGACGCTCCGCGCCGCCCTCGCCGAAACGAACGCGCCCGACGCCGAGCGCCCGACGGAGGTCTGATCGTGCGACGCCTCATCCTTGCCATGCTGCTCGCCGCCCCGCTCTCCGCCTCGGCGCAGGGCCTGCTCGTCCCGAGCGAGGGCCCCGTCCGCGCGCTGCCGCTGAAGCTGCAGACGGTCGAGGTCACGATCGTCAACGGCGCGGCCGTCACGAAGGTGGATCAGCGGTTCACGAACCCGACCGGCCGCCCGCTCGAGGCGACCTACATCTTCCCGGTGCCCAAGGGCGCCGCCGTGGATGAGTTCTCGCTCTGGATCAACGGCCAGAAGACGAAGGGCGAGGTGCTCGAGAAGGAGAAGGCGGCCGCGATCTACGAGGACATCGTGCGTCGCATGCAGGATCCGGGGCTGCTCGAATACATGGGCAGCGAGCTCTTCCGCGCGCGGGTCTTCCCGGTGCCGCCGTCGGGCGAGCAGCGCATCGAGATCAAGTATTCGCAGGTGCTGCCGTATGACGGCGGCGTGTATCACCTCCGCTATCCGCTCGGCGCCAGCCGGAGCGACGCGCGGCCGCTGACGAAGGAGCGCTTCGTCTTCACGGCGAAGATCTCGAGCGACGTCCCGCTCAAGTCCGTCTACTCGCCCACGCACACCGTCGGCGTCGCGCGGCGCGGCGAGCGCGAGGCGATCGTCGGCTTCGAGCCGGGCGCGCAGGGCGAACCGGCCCGCGATCTCGACCTCTTTTATACGGTCTCCCAGAAGGACGTCGGCGTCTCCCTGATGACGTATCGGGAGGAGGGCTCCGACGAGCCGGGATATTTCCTGGCGCTCGTCTCGCCCAAGCAGGAGTGGCAGGAGGCGGAGTCGCAGCACAAGCGCGTCACGTTCGTCGTGGACACCTCCGGCTCGATGACCGGAGACAAGATGCCGCGGGCGAAGGCGGCGATCGGCTACTGCCTGTCGCGCCTGCAGCCGGGCGACCGCTTCAACGTGATCCGGTTCTCGACCGACGTCGAGCCGCTCTTCCCGGCCACCGTCGAGGCGAGCGGGGCGAACCTCGAGAAGGCGCAGCGCTTCGTGCGCTCGATGCAGCCGCTCGGCGGCACGAACATCGACGAGGCGATCCGCACGGCGCTCGGCGACGGCGCGGGCGCGGGGGAAGGTCCGCACCTCGTCATCTTCATCACCGACGGCGAGCCGACCGTCGGCGAGACGGATGAGAAGCGGATCGTCGGAAACGCGCTGAAGTCGAACGCAGGAGGCTCACGCATCTTCACCTTCGGCGTCGGCGCCGAGATCAACGCGCGCCTGCTCGACGCGATGGCCGCGGAGGGCCGCGGTGTCCCGGAGTACGCGCGTGATGGGGCCGACTTCGAGCGGAAGATCAGCTCCTTCTACGACAAGCTCGCGCACCCTGTGCTGGCCGACGTCTCCCTCGCGATCGCCGGCGCGGATGTGTTTGATCTCTACCCCAAGCGCCTGCCCGATCTCTTCCGCGGCAACCAGCTCGTCGTGCTCGGCCGGTACCGGACGCCGAAGAACACGGCCGTGGTGCTCTCGGGCACGGTCGGCGGCGCGGAGCGGAAGATCGCCGAGGACGTGAAGCTGCCGGAGACGAGCGTGCAGGCGCCGTTCGTGCCGCGGCTCTGGGCGGTGCGCAAGGTCGGCTTCCTGCTCGAGGAGATCCGCCGCAACGGCGAGCGGCCGGAGCTCAAGGGCGAGGTGGTCGCGCTCGGCAAGAAATTCGGCATCGTGACGCCGTACACCAGCTACCTGGTGCTCGAGCCCGGCGCGGGCCGCGGGAACGACCCGATGCCGCCGCCGCGCCCCGATGACCGGCGCTTCGACGGGCCGATGGGCCGCAGCGGTGGGAGCGGGATGCCGGCCGCGCCGATGGCGGCGGCGCCGGCGGCGGAGCCCTCCTGGACCGAGGACGCGACCGAGTCCAAGGCGATGGACCTCGGCGGCGGCGCGAGGGGCTTCGGGAGCGGCGGCGGCGGAAAGGGAGACATGGCCGCGCGGGCGCCGGCGAAGAGCGCGCCCCGCCTCGACGAGTCCTCCGGCGAGAGCGGCATCGCGGTGAGCAAGAAGCTCAAGTCGATGCGCGAGGAGGAGAAGCCGTCGGACGCGCGCACCACGATCGTCGGCAGCCGCACGTTCGTCGAGAGCGGCGGCGTCTGGCGGGACACGGGGGCCACCGGCGCCAGGCGGCTCGTCGTGAAGTACCTCTCCGACGCCTACTTCGCGCTGCTGGCGGCGAAGCCGGAGCTCAAGGGCGCCTTCGCGCTC
>CAYHCR010000390.1:0-4663 GCA_964354895.1 uncultured Myxococcales bacterium
AACCGCCCCTCGCGCCTCGCAGGCGCGCGGGCCGACGCCGCCCCCTGGCCCGCCGCCCGCGAAGGGGAAGGCGATCCTGCTCGGCGCCGCGATCGGGCTCGGCGCGACGGCCGCGCTGGTGCTCGGCCTGCTCATCGCGCAGCCGTGGGCGCCGCCCCCGCTCGTCGAGCCGCCCTCGCCGCTTCGACCGATCGAGCCCCCGTCGACGCCGAAGCCGGCAGAGCCGCCGATCGTCGCAGCGCCCGTTCGGCCGGAGGTGATCGAGATCCGCATCCGCAGCACGCCGCCCGGCGCGACGATCCGCGATGGTGACTCGGTGGTCGGCGTGACGCCTGCACAGCTGAAGGTGCCGCGCAGCCGCTCCGCCGTGAACTACACGCTCGAGCTCGCGGGCCACACCTCTCGGACGCAAGGCGTGGATCTCTCCGCCGGTGACGATGGAAACCCGATCGCTCTGGAGCTCGAGCTCGCGGCCGTCGCGAAGGCCGCCGTCACAAAGACCAGGCCGAAGCCGAAGGAGGCGGAAGAAGAGGTCCCGATCTTCTGACCACCGTCGCCCCCGTCAGTGCAGAACGACGGCCCGGCCCGGCGGCAGGAACGTCCGCTCGTCGTTCACCTCAAACGTGACGAACCGGACGCCCATCCCGCGCATCGCGGCCGGACCGGCGCGGGTCCCGTACTCCATCACGCACTGGTAGCGGACCTCGGCGATCGCCTGGATCTCCGTGCCGCTCTGCTCGTCCGAGAACGAGATCGTGAGCCGAGCGCCGAGCGGCATCGGATCTCGCGTCTCGAGGAACATCCCGCCATCACTGATGTTTCTCGCGATCGCCCGCGAGATCCCCTGATCGCTCTGCAGATAGACCGGGAAGACCTTGTCGAAGCGGGACGTGTTGCGGCGGTCGGCGGCGGTGGTCATCGTTTCCTCCCTGCGAAGGAGAGAAGGATACGATGTAGGTGTAGGTACTCCAGAAAACCACCTGTGATCTCCGTTGCCGTGCGGCGCCTGGTCCGGGACGATCGCCGCTCCCCTCTTCGATCCGGAGCCCGCACGATGCCGAAGACGCTCGCGCTCGCCGCACTGCTGCTCGCCCCGTCCCTCGCCTCCGCCGACGCGTGGGAGGTCGCCGCGAAGAAGGCGACGAAGCTCCCGACCCTGCGTGACTTTCTGGAGAAGTACGTCGGCACGTGCAGGAGCGCCGATCCGGCGGAGCTGCGCGACTGCGAGGGGAACGTCGGGAAGGAGCGCAAGCGGCTCGAGGGCAAGGTCTACGCGGTCGAGGTCCCCGACGCGGCGCCGCTGGTGCAGTTCCGCGGGTGCGGCGACGACGGCTGCCGCTTCGACGTGGTGCCGTTCGTCGACGGCGGCGGCGGCTTCGCGCTCTCGCGCGGGAAGCCGAAGGGCCAGGACAAGAGGGGCAACCCGATCCTCGACCTCGTCATCGTCAAGGGCGCGCCCGATCCGGACGAGGCGGAGCGCGCCGCGCGGACCGGGATGCTGGGCCTCGAGCTCGTGTTCGAGCCCGCCGGCGTCTTTCAGCTCCCGCGGCCGGGCGGCGGGAAGATGGAGGGCGTGCAGGCGCGCTGGATCGCGCTGCGGGTGACGAACGTGCGCACGGGCGCGACGCTGGCCGAGAAGAGCTTCTAGCGGCCGGCGGCGCGGACGGCGATGAAGCGCGCGACG
Source organism: uncultured Myxococcales bacterium (assembly GCA_964354895.1). Taxonomy (GTDB): domain Bacteria; phylum Myxococcota; class Myxococcia; order Myxococcales; family Vulgatibacteraceae; genus CAYHCR01. The sequence goes on from CAYHCR010000390.1 coordinate 1,685, forward strand.
TCGCCGGACTGCACGCGCAGCAACACCATGTCGCCCGCGCGGACGGTGCCGAGCGCGGCGGCAAATTCGGTGGCGTTGCGCACGCGGCGGCGGTTGACCTCGAGGACCACGTCACCCGGCATCACGCCGGCCATCGCCGCGGGGCTGCCGGCTTCCACCTTCTGCACGAGCACGCCCTCGCCGACGCGCACGCCGCTCGCGCGGCTCGCCTCTGGCGTGAGCGCGCCGACACCGAGGCCGAGCGGGCCGGCAGGCCCGGCGCCGGGCGTGCCGGGCGGGACCTTCGCCGCGATGCGCCCGCTCTCGTCGCGCTCGCCGACCGTCACGGTCAACTGCCCCTCCTTGCCGTCCCGGAGATACCCGAGCTTGAGCGCGGAGCCGGGCGCGAAGAGCGCGATCGCGCGCGTGAGCTGGTTGTACGACTCGATCCCCCGGCCCTCGACCGAGAGCACCACGTCGCCGGCCCGCAACCCTGCGCGCTCGGCAGGACTGCCCGAGACGACCTCCGAGACGAGCGCGCCGCGCACGCGATCGAGGTTGAGGCTGCGCGCGAGCTCCGGGCTCATCTCCTGGATCGCGACGCCGAGCCAGCCACGCGAGACGCGGCCGCTCTGCTCGAGCTGCGGGGCGAGCGCCTTGATGAGGTTGACCGGCACCGCGAAGCCGATCCCCTGGCCGTGCGCGACGATCGCGGTGTTCATGCCGATCACCTCACCCTTCGCGTTGAAGAGCGGCCCGCCGGAATTTCCGGGGTTGATGGCGGCGTCGGTCTGGATGAAGTCGTCGTAGGGCCCCGCGCCGATGAAGCGCTCCTTCGCGGAGACGATGCCGGCGGAGACCGAGTGGGCGAGGCCGAAAGGATTGCCGATCGCGATGACCCAGTCGCCGACCTCGAGGGCGTCGGAGTCGCCGAGCACCACGGTGGGAAGGTTTGCCGCGGCCCGGAGGCGGACGAGCGCGACGTCGGTCTTCGGATCGCGCCCGACGACGTCCGCCTTGAACTCGCGACCGTCGGCGAGCTTCACGTCGATGGCGTCGGCCCCCTCGATCACGTGGTTGTTGGTCAGCACGAGCCCCGTCTCGTGGATGATGAAGCCGGAGCCCTGCGAGCGCGGCGTCGCCCGCTCGTCGCGCTCCCGGTCGCCGAAGAACGGCTTGAAGTACTCCTCGGAGTCGGGCCGGCCGGCGCGGCGTCGGCCGGCGAGGTTCGAGGTGGAGACGGAGACGACCGCGGGCTTGAGCGTCTTGACGAGCGGCGCGAGCGTCGGGAGGGGCTGAAAGCCGGCAGGCAAGGCGGGCGCCGCGGCCTCCGAGCGCTCGTGCCAGAGCCGCTTGCCGGTCGCCCCTGCGCCGCCGGGCAGGCCGACGAGCGCGGCCACGGCGACGAGCGCCCCCGTCAACGCCACCCCTTCCAAACGCCCACGTGCGTACGTCGACATCAAAGCTCCTCCCGGCCTGCGGGCCAAAACGCCCCGGACGCCGCCACGATTCCGCGCGACGCGGGCAAAACCTAAGCGGCCCGACCGGCCTGTCAATCGTCGCGCCCGCAGCTATCCTCCCGCGCCATGCGCCGCCCTCCGATCTTCCTCCCTCTGCTGCTCCTCGCGTGCGGACCGCCTGCGGCAGCCGTCCTGCCTCCGACCGCCCCGGTCATCCCGGGCGCGTCGGCGACGCTCTTCGAGCGGCTCGGCGGCAGGGAGCTGATCGACGTGCTCGCCGCGGATCTCCTCGCGGACCTCAAGGCGAGCCCGAGCCTCGCGGTGCGCCTGACGGAGGGCGATCCCGACGAGCGCCGGTTGCGCCTGGCAGAGGCGATCTGCGTCGCCTCGGGCGGTCCGTGTACGACGCGCCCGCGAGCGACCGCGGAGGTGGCGATCCCGCTCTCGGAGGCGGAGGAGAAGGCGCTGCTCGAGGCGCTCCACCGCGGCCTCGACCGGTTCCGCGTCGGCCCACGGGAGCAGGTGCAGCTGCGGCCGATCGCCGAGGTGGCGCTGCGCGAAGCGCTGGGAGCCTGACGGGCTACTGAAGCTCGAGGAGCTGCTCGAGGGTGCGCTGATCAGCCGCCGGGAACTCGTACTTGTCGAGCTCGCCGGGCAGGACCCAGACGTGCGTGTGCACGCGCAGGTGGCGGATCTGCTCCTCGCGGGAGACCATCTCGCAGCGGAACACCCGGAAGTCGACGTCGTAGTCCTCGTACGAGTGCTCGACGTGCATCACGCGCTCGCCGACGTGGACCGCGATCCCGAGCCGCTCGTGCAGCTCCCGCTGGACCGCCGCCTCGTCCGTCTCATCGAGCTCGACGCGCCCGCCCGGGAACTCCCAGAGGAGCGGCAGCGAGGCCGTCGGGGGCCGCTGCGCGATCAGGTAGTGGCCGTCGCGCTCGATCATCGCGCCCACGACCCGGATCCGCCGCCGTGTCATCCCACGCCTCCCCTTGGAACCGATCCAGCCTAACGCCCGCCGGGCTGGCTCGGAAGGGCTACCATCGCGCCATGTCCACGGCACTCCAGTTCCTCGGCGCGGCAGGCACCGTGACCGGCTCCCGCCACCTCGTCGAGCACGGCGGCAAGCGGATCCTGCTCGACTGCGGGCTCTTCCAGGGCGGCGCCGCGCTGCGCGAGCGAAACTGGCAGGACTTTCCGATCGAGCCTGCTTCGATCGACGCGGTCGTGCTCTCCCATGCCCACATCGATCACACCGGCTTCCTCCCGCGGCTCTGTCGACTGGGGTTCGCGGGCCCGATCTGGTCGACGCCCGCCACGCGGGATCTCTGCGCGCTGCTGCTGCCCGACTCGGGCCGGCTGCAGGAGGAGGAGGCCGCGTACGCGAACAAGGAGCGCTATTCGCGCCACACACCGGCGCTGCCGCTCTACACGGAGCGGGACGCGGAGCTGGTCATCCCGCGGATCCGCACGCAGCGCTACGGCCTGCCGGTCGATCTCGGCGGCGGCGTGACCCTGACCTTCGGCCGCGCCGGCC
>CAYHCR010000391.1:0-4646 GCA_964354895.1 uncultured Myxococcales bacterium
GGACGTGACGCCGCCCCTCTTCGGCGGGGCGACGATCGCGACGCTCGACGCCGATCCGACGGTTGCGCAGGTCTGCTGGTCGCCCGCGACGGACGATCTCACGCCGCAGGGCGCGCTCGTCTACGAGCTCTTCCAGGCGACGACGCTGGGCGGGCAGGACTTCGCCTCGACGCCGCGCGCGGTCTCTGCGCCGGGCGCGACGTGCGAGCCCGTCGCGGGGCTGCTGCCGGGCCAGACCTACTGCTGGGTCGTGCGCGCCCGAGACGCCGCGTCCAACACGGACGTGAACGTCGCCGAGCAGTGCCTCACGACGCCTGCCGCCGCCTGCATCGACTACGCGACGATGGTCCAGCCGATCCTCACGACGAACTGCACGCGCTGCCACTCGGGCGCGGCGCCGCCGGCCAGCCTGAACCTCACGACGCGGGCGGGCGTGCTCGCGGGCGGCAACACCGGCGACGAGGTGCTCGCCTGCCGGCCTGCGGACAGCCTCATTTACAAGAAGATCAGCATGGCCGCGCCGCCGGTCGGCGCGCGCATGCCGCTCGACGGGCCGCCGTATCTGGACGCGGCGAGCATCGCGACGATCGAGCAGTGGATCGCCGAAGGCGCGCGCGGCTCGTGCGCCGAGGTCGATCCCTGCAGCGACGTGACGCCGCCCGTCTTCGCCGGAAACACGACCGCGACGCTGACCGCGGACGGCGCGGGCGCGACCGTCTGCTGGGCGCCGGCGACCGACGACGTCACCGTGCAGGCCGCGCTGCTGTACGAGGTCTACCAGGGGCAGGGGAGCGGGGCGCAGGACTTCCTCTCGGCGCCGCAGGTGCTAACGCCGCCGGGCGCGACCTGCGCGACGCTCGGCGGGCTGCTCCCCGAGCAGACCTACTGCTTCGTGACGCGCGCCCGAGACGCGGCCTCGAACGCCGACGCGAACGTGACCGAGCTGTGCGTCACGACGCCCGCCGTCGCCTGTCTCGACTACGCGACGCTCATCCAGCCGATCCTCGACACGAACTGCACGCGCTGCCACGCGGGCTTCACGCCGCCCGCGGGCCTGAACCTCACGAGCCACACCGGCGTGCTCGCGGGCGGCAACACGGGCGGCGAGGTGATCGCCTGCCGGCCGCAGGAGTCGCTGCTCTGGAAGAAGATCTCGATGGCGACGCCGCCGGTCGGCATCCGCATGCCGGCCGATGGTCCGCCCTATCTGGACGCGACCTCGATCGCCTCGATCGAGCGCTGGATCACCGAGGGCGCGCGGGCCAACTGCTCGCTGCCGGACCCGTGCAGCGACGCGATCCCGCCGACGTTCGCCGGCGCGACGAGCGCGACGCTCACCGTGGACGGCACCGGCGCCCGGGTCTGCTGGGCCGCCGGGCGGGACGACTCGACGCCGGTCGCAGGCCTCGTCTATGAGCTGTGGGGCGGCGTCGGGCCGGGCTCGCAGGACCTGCTCGCGCCGTCCGACGAGACGACCGCGCCGGGGGCCACCTGCGTCACGGCCGGCGGGCTGCTGCCCGCCACGGAGTACTGCTTCATCGCCCGCGCGCGCGACGGCGCAGGCAATCGAGACGCAAACGTGATCGAGCGGTGCGTGACGACGCCGGTCGCGGACTGCATCGACTTCGCCTCGATGATCCAGCCGATCTTCGACGCCAACTGCACGCGTTGCCACTCCGGCGCGAACCCGCCCCAGGCGCTCTCGCTCACGAGCCACTCGGGCGTCATCGCCGGAGGGAACACCGGCGGCGAGGTGATCGCCTGCCGGCCGCAGGAGTCGCTGCTCTGGAAGAAGCTGACGATGGCCGTGCCGCCCGTCGGCGCACGTATGCCGGCCGACGGCCCGCCGTACCTCGACGCGGCGACGATCGCGCTCGTCGAGCGCTGGATCACGGAGGGCGCCCGCGCGAGCTGCGCCCTGCCGGATCCCTGCAGCGACGTCACCCCGCCGACGTTCGGGGGCGTGACCTCGCTGACGGCGCTCGACGCGACGCGCGCGCAGCTCTGCTGGGACCCGGCGACCGACGACCTCACGGCGCAGGGCGCGCTCGTCTACGACGCGTTCCTCGCCTCCTCGAGCGGCGCGCAGGACTTCGGCGCGGCCCCGCGCGCGACGAGCGCGGCGGGCGCGACCTGCGTGACGCTGGAGGCGCTGCCGCCCGGCGATCAGGCCTGCGTCGTGGTCCGCGCGCGGGACGGCGCCGGCAACCGGGACGCGAACGTCGTGCAGCTCTGCGCCGCGCAGCCCGCGACCCCGGCCGGCTGCGTCGATTATGCGTCGCAGATCCAGCCGCTCCTCGACCGCAATTGCGTGCGCTGCCACTCGGGCGCGACGCCGCCGCAGTGGCTGGAGCTCGACTCGTACGACGGCGTGCTCGCGGGCGCCGCGCGGCGGAACACCGTCGTCGGCTGCAGCGCCGCCACCTCGCTGCTCATCAGCAAGGTCTCCGCCACGCCCTCGGTCGGCGCGCGCATGCCGCGGGACGGCCCGCCGTACCTGACCGCGACCCAGATCTCGCTCCTCACGCAGTGGATCAACGAGGGCGCCCAGCGCACCTGCGGCGAGGCGGCCAGCTGCTCGGACGCCACGCGGCCGGTCTTCGGCGGCGCGACGAGCGCGACCGCGATCGACAGCGAGACGATCCGCGTCTGCTGGAACCCGGCGACCGATCTCGGCACGCCCGCGGCGTCGCTGCGCTACGACCTCTACGAAGCGACCGCGCCCGGCGGGCAGAGCCTCTCGCAGCCGGCGCAGCAGAGCGTGGTCGGGCAGAGCTGCACGGACGTCCACACGGCCCCGAACACCCGCATCTGCTCCGTGGTCCGGGCGCGCGACCGGCGCGGCAACGCGGACACCAACGTCGTGGAGGTCTGCGCGACCACGCCGGCCGCGGCCTGCGCGGTCGAGTACGCCGACGACGTCCGGCCGATCTTCGCGGCGCGCTGCACGCACTGCCACTCCGGTGAGGCGCCGCCCCGCTGGCTCGATCTCACGACGCGCGGCAACGTGCTGGCGGGCGGCGCGCTGCGGGACACGGTGAAGGGTTGCAACTGGGCGACGAGCCGCCTGAACCTCAAGACGGCCGGGAGCTCCTGCGGGAACCGGATGCCGTTCGACGGTCCGCCGTGGCTCGCGCCGTCGGAGCGCGCGCGGTTGCAGGCCTGGATCGGCGCGGGGGCGCGGGATCGGTGCAGCGACGCCGACCCGTGCGGCGACGTGACCGCGCCGACGTTCGCGGGCGTGACGAGCGCGACGGATCTCGACGGCTCGACCGTGCAGCTCTGCTGGGGCGCCGCGACCGACGCCGGGACCGACGCGGCCTCGATCGACTACGAGATCTACGAGGCGCGCAACCCCGGCGCGGAGAACTTCTCGCGGCCGGCCGCGTACGCCGTGAGCGGTGGACAGCTCTGCCGGGACATCGAGGTGCCCTACAGCGAGCAGATGTGCTGGGTGGTCCGGGCGAAGGATCTCGCCGGCAACCGCACGACCAACGTGCAGGAGCTCTGCGTGACGACCGCCGGCGCGTGCCTCGACTACGCCGACATGGTGAGCCCGATCTTCTGGGCGCGCTGCGTGCACTGCCACAGCGGCCCGTCCGCCCCGCGCGGGATCCGCTGGGACACGTACGCCCACGCGATCTCCGACCGCGGGGCCGTCAGCTCGTGCGACCCGAACGGCTCGAACGTGGTGGACTTCACGGAAGCGTGCGACATGCCGTTCGACACGATCGCGGGTCAGTGCAACGTGACGGCCTGCCTGACGCCGTCCGAGCAGCGGCTCATCTACGAGTGGGTCGTCGACGGCGTGCCGAACGCCTGCGGCTCCGGGAGTTGTCCATGAACAGGATCGCAACACTGCTCGTCGCGCTCGCGGTCGCGGGCTGCGTCGACTACGGCGTGAAGGTCGCGCCGCTCGAGAGCGAGACGCCCGACGGCGCCGGCGGGACGTCGGGCGGCGGCGGCGCGGGGACCGACTGCGAAGAGGGCGTCGCGGATCCCGGCGCCGACGGCCCGCAGCTGGTGTTCGCGGGGCTCGCCGTCGACCAGCGGACGCTCGTGATCGCCGTCGGCGACGTCGTCACCTGGACGAACCAGGACTCGATGCCGCACAACGCGATCTCGGGGGCGCCGGGCGCCGAGCAGCCCGCGGCGCAGGGCGGCTTCACGACGAGCCCGAACCTCGCGCCCGGCACGCAGTGGGCCTGGCGCTTCTGCGATCCGCGGACGGTCCTCTGGTTCTGCGGCATCCACGCTGCCCAGATGAACGGCTACCAGATCGTGGTGGAGTGACGGATGGCCGCACCGAAGGAAGAGGCGCCGATCGAGGTCGGCGACAGCGTGATCATCGATCTGCGGACCCGCGCGCACACTCCGACGCGGATCGCGAAGATCGTGCAGGACCCCGAGGTCGAGGCCTGGCTGCCTCGGCGCGGCCGGTGGCTCGGCCCGCTCACCACCGCGCTCGCCTTCGCGGTCGGCGTCGTCGCGACCTGGCTCGTGCTCAACGAGAAGGGGCCGATCGCGCCCTCGAAGCTGCCGCCACCCCGGAATCCGGTCGCCGCGGGCGGGCTCGTGCCCGTGCTCCCCGAGGTGCCGCCGGCCGCCGTCGCCCCCGCCGGACCGGTCGTGCTGGCCCCCGCGCC
>CAYHCR010000392.1:0-4646 GCA_964354895.1 uncultured Myxococcales bacterium
ATCGGCCGCGGCTCGAGCTGCGTCGCGTCGAGCAACGCCCGCGCCGCCGCGAGCGCGCACATCCCTCCCGAGCCGATCGCCGCCGCGCCGTGATCCGGCTCGACGACGTCGCCCGCGCCGGTCAGCACGAAGGTCCGCTCCGCGTCGGCCACCAGCAGCAGCGCCTCGAGCTTCCGCAGGAAGCGGTCGGTCCGCCAGTCCTTCGCGAGCTCGACGGAGGCGCGCGTGAGGTTCTGGCCGTGCTCCTTGAGCTTCGCTTCGAAGCGCTCGAAGAGCGTGAAGGCGTCGGCCGTGGCGCCCGCGAAGCCGGCCAGCACGCGACCGTCGCCGAGCCGGCGGACCTTCCGCGCGTTCGCCTTCATCACGACCTTGTCGAGCGAGACCTGGCCGTCGCCGGCGAGGACCACCTTCGCCCCGCGGCGCACCGCGAGGATCGTCGTTCCGTGCATGGTGGGAGCGTTCATGGGGCGCGCAATCTACCCCGGCCGCTCACGCCCGCGGGTGCGCCTTGTCGTAGACGGCGAAGAGGTGCTCGACGGAGACGTGCGTATAGCGCTGCGTCGTCGAGAGCGAGGCGTGGCCGAGCAGCTCCTGGATCCCGCGCAGATCAGCGCCCGCGTCCAGCAGGTGCGTCGCGAAGGTGTGCCGCAGCGCGTGTGGGTGGACGTGGCGACGGAGCGCGCAGAGGCGCGCGTAGCGATCGAGCATGCGCGCGACCCAGCGGGTCGTGAGCCGCCCGCCGCGGTAGTTGAGGAAGAGCGCGGTCGGCGCCTGCTCCGGCGCCGCCTTCGCGAGCAGGATCGGCCGGAGCAGCAGCCAGCGGCCGAGCGCCTCCTTCGCCTTGCGCCCCAGCGGGACCATGCGCTCCTTGCGCCCCTTGCCGAGCACGCGGATCAGCGGGCTCGCGAGCTCGAGGTCCTGCAGATCGAGCCCGACGAGCTCCGAGCAGCGCACGCCGCCACCGTAGAGGACCTCGAGCAGCGCGCGGTCGCGTGCGCCCAGCGGCGTGTCGACGTTCGGCGTCGCGAGCAGCGCGGTGATCTCGTCGGGCGGCAGGACCTTGGGCAGGGTCTTCGGCAGCTTCGGGCTCCTCACGAGCACGCCCGGGTTCGTCGCGACGAGCCCTCGCTTGTGGAGGTGGCGAAAGAAGCTGCGCACCGCGGAGAGCTTTCGGGCGACCGAGGTCGGCGCGAGGCGCCCGTGCAGGTGTGCCAGAAAGCCTCGCAGCAGCAGCGGATCCACCTTGTCCAGCGCGACCTTGCGCGGGACCAGATAGCCGAAGAACTGTCCGAGATCCTCCCGATACGCGGTCAGCGTCTTCGGGCTCGCGCGCTTCTGCACCTCCAGCGCGCGCAGGAACTCCTCAGCCTCCGGCGGGAGCACGTCGACGCGCGGCAGCGGATCTTTCTGCGGCATCCCGCGAGCGTACCGCGGCTCGCGGGAACGCCCCTGTGGACGTCAGCGCGGCGGCGGGACGGGCTCCGCGAGGGCGGCCTCGACGTCAGCGAGGAAGAGCCCCGAGCGGCCCCGGCGCAGCAGCGCGTAGCCGATCGCCCTGCCCTCGGCCCCGACCCAACGCGTGCCCGGCGCGGCGGCCTCGTCGAGCGTGACCGCAGGCCGAGAGGCGTCCGCGGGCATCACGCCGACGTCGTACGCGTCCATGTCCATGCGCGCCCACGTCAGCATGAAGCGCGTCTCGGTCGGGTCCCACTCGAACGTGTAGATGCCGTGCGCGATCGTCTTCGGCGCGTCGTACGGCCCCGCCGGCGGGACCGTGAGCAGCTCGCAGGCGCGGCCGTTGCGGACGCAGTGGCCGCGGAAGAAGAGCGTCGTGTCGCCGGGCGCGAACTCGTAGCCGAAGACCCCCGGCGCCACGCGCACGGCCGGTTCGGCGCTGCCGATCGTCTCCAGGAACAGATCGATCGAGAAGATCGGCTTGGTCTGCCGCGAGACGAACCCGAGGTACTTTCCGGTGCGCGACCAGAGAAAGTTCTGCGCCGCCGTGCCCGCCTTCTTCGGCGTCGGCGTCTCGGAGAGCTTCGCCCACATCAGCGTGCCGGAGCGCGACTGCGGATCGTACTTGTCCAGCCACGCCAGGTGCGTGCCATCGCGGGAGAAGCCCGGCTGGGCCGCGCCGTCGCCGAGCTTGATCGCCTCGGCACGGCCCTCCAGCAGCACGTAGAGATCGCCGTACTGCTTGTTTGGCGTCACGTTGGCCTGGAAGGCGAGCGTGCGGCCGTCGGGCGAGAACAGGAAGCCGGTGACGCCGGTGCCCAGGCGCGTCGGTTTGCCTCCGTCGGGGCGCACGAACAGATCGTGGCCCATCCCGTCGCCGCGCGCCGTATAGGCGACGAGCTTCGCGTCGGGCGAAAATGCGTAGTCGGCGACCGCCTTCTGGATCTCGACCGGTGGCGCGATCGGTGTGCCGGGCGGGCCGAGCGCGCCGACGAGGAGCGCCCCCTCCGAGAGGAGGCGGCGGCGCACGAGGAAGCGGCTGCCGTCGCGCGAGAACTCAAACGTCCCGGCCCCCTCGACGAGCTCCTGCGCCGGGAACGCGCCGTCGGGCGGTTCGAGCCGGAAGCGATCCTTCGCCACGTAGCCGAGCCAGCGTCCGTCCTTCGAGAAGGCAAAATAGCCCGCCTGCTCCGCGACGACGCGCGTCGTGCCCGTCTTCGCGTCGCCGAGGACGAGCGTGCCCGTCTGCTCCTTGAAGTCGAACGCCACGAGCGCGGCGACCCAGCGGCCGGTCGGGTCGAAGATCACGCTGCCGTTGCCCGTCGCGCAGCCCGCGCCGAGCAGCACGCGGGTCCCGCCGCCGCTCGGCACGAACGCCGCCGTGCCGACGTAGGTCGCGTCGGAGACGTTCTTGATCCCGAGCTCCTTCGCCTGCTTCGGCTCCTCGAGATAGGCGAGCGCGGTCCCGACGGGCGCCGCGGTCACCTCGCGCGCGGGCGCGTCGGCGAGGCGGGCACCTTTGCCGGCCGGTACGGAGGACTTGCCGTCGCACGCCGCGAGGGCGAGCAGCAGCGCGATCATCGCTCGGAGCTTCACCGCGTCGCCTCCGGACGCGGCGCCGGGGGGGAGGCGCATGAGAGCCCCTCCGCCGTGGCCCACGTCTGCAATGCTTCCCGGGCCCGCGCGACCTGCCGCGCACGGCGCTCGTGCTTCTTCGCGCGCTCCTCGGCCGGCGGGAAGAGCGCCCAGGTCACGTTCGTCGGCTGGTACGCGCGGCGATCGTCCGTGAGCTCCCCGCGCACGTGGCGATAGAGCGCGCCGAGCGCGGTCTCCGGCGGCGGCGGCGTGAACGCGCGGCCGGCGAGCGTCGCCTCGACCGCCAGCGCGCACAGGAGGCCCAGCGCAGTGGACTCGACGTAGCCCTCGACGCCGGCGATCTGCCCCGCGAAGTGCGTCGTCGGCCGGGTCTTGAGGGCGAGCCGCTCGTCGAGCAGCCGCGGCGCGTCGAGGAACGTGTTGCGATGGATCTGGCCGAGCCGGAGGAACTCCACGTTCGCGAGCCCCGGCAGCGTGCGGAAGATCCGGCGCTGCTCCGGCCAGGTCAGCCGCGTCTGGAAACCGACGAGGTTGTACGCCGTGCCCGCGCGGTCCTCCTTGCGAAGCTGCACGGCCGCGAACGGCCATCGCCCGGTGCGCGGATCGACGAGTCCCACGGGCTTCATCGGTCCGAACGCGAGCACGTCGTCTCCCCGCTCCGCCATCACCTCGATCGGGAGACAGCCCTCGAAGTACTTCGGTTCCTCGAAGGCGTGGGGGACGACCTTCTCGCCGTCGCGGAGCGCCTGCACGAACGCGCGGTACTCGGGCTGGTCGAGGGGGAGGTTGAGGTAGTCCGCGCTCTCGCCCTTGCCCCAGCGGCTCTGCTCGAACGCGATCGAGCGATCGATCGAGTCGGCCGCGACGATCGGCGCGATGGCGTCGTAAAAATAGAGCCCGTTGCCGCCGCCCGTCGCGACGCCGATCGCGGCGGCGAGCGCGGGCGAGGTCAGCGGACCCGTCGCGACGATCGTCCGGACGTCCTCCGGCGGCAACTCCGTGACCTCGCGCGCCTCGCGGACCAGCGTGGGGCAGCTCTGCAACTGAGCCGTCACGTGCGCCGAGAAGCCCGCGCGATCGACCGCCAGCGCGTCGCCCGCCGGCACCTTCGTCGCGTCCGCCGCCGCGAGGATCGCCGAGCCGAGCCGCCGAAGCTCTTCGTGCAGCAGCCCGATGGCGTTCTGCGGATTGTCGGAGCGAAAGCTGTTGCTGCAGACCAGCTCGCAGAGCGCATCGGTCACCTGCGCGGGTGTCCGCTGGAGCGGCTTCATCTCCACGAGCGTGACGGCGCGCCCCCGGCGCGCGAGCTGCAGCGCCGCCTCGCAGCCAGCGAGCCCACCGCCGATGACCGTGACGTTCATGGAGGCGCTCGTTAGCAGCGGGTGGCGCCGGGCTCAACCGCGACCCGGAAACGACGAAGGCGCCGGGGCACGTGGCCACCGGCGCCTCGGGACTGCGTGCGACATCGAGCGGCTAGATCAGGCCGCGGGCGCGACGGAGCTGGTCCATCACCTTGCCGTACTCGATGTCCCAGACTGGCGTGCCTTCGGAGAGGTGCTTCAGGCGCGACCGCGCCTCCGTGTCGAGCTCGTCGT
>CAYHCR010000393.1:0-4643 GCA_964354895.1 uncultured Myxococcales bacterium
CCGCTCCCCGTCTGCCAGAAGACGTAAAGGATCGCGATCAGCATCAGGAGCGAGCCGACCATCGTGTAGAGGAAGAACTTCACGGCCGCGTAGATGCGCTCTTCGGAGCCCCAGATCCCGACGATGAGGAACATCGGCACCAGCACCAGCTCCCAGAAGACATAAAAGAGGATCAGGTCGAGCGCGACGAACGAGCCGATCATCGCGGTCTCGAGCACGAGGATCGCGATCGCGAATTCCTTCTGCCGCTGCGTGATCGAGCCCGACGCCGACCAGAGCACGATCGGCGTGAGGAACGTGGCGAGCAGCACGAGCAGCAGCGACACGCCGTCGACGCCGACGTGGTAGCCGATGCCGAGCGCCGGCAGCCACGGGACCTTCGTCTCGAGCTGCCAGACGGCGGCCGACGCCGCGTCGAACTGCAGCAGCAGCCCGAGGCTCAGGAAGAAGGTCGCGATCGAAGCCGACAGCGCCAGCCCGCGGGCGAGCTTGCCGTCTTCCGCCGGGACGAACGCCACCAGCAGCGCGGCGAACACCGGCAGGAAGGTGACCAGGGAGAGCAGATTGTCGACGAGGACGCCCACGTTGTCGCTCCGTCAACCGAGGAAGAACCAGAGGAGGGCGACGAGGCTCACGGCCATCACGGCCGCGTAGCGCTGGACGTCCCCATTCTGGAAGAAGCGGATGGCACCGGCGAACCAGCCGGTGAGCTGCGCGGTCCCGACGACCAGCACGCGATCGATCAGGAGTGCGTCTGCGACCTGCCAGAGCACCCGGGCGAGCGCCTTGAGCGGGATCAGGAAGAGGTACTCGTAGATCTCGTCGACGAAGAACTTCCCATACGAGATCCGATGCAGCACGGCGCCGACGCCCGAGGTGCCGAAGCGCGCGGCGAACGAGCGGCCCGGCCCGAGGTAGAGCCCCCACGCGAGGCCGAAGCCGGCGATCGCGACGCCCCACGCGATCAGGTACCCGGGCAGCATGTGCCCCAGATCCGGCGAGGCGGGCAGCGTCGCGACCTGCGCGCCGAGCTCCTTGGCCGTGCGCGCGAGGGTCGCGTTGAGGTTGCCCTCGGCGACCTTGAAGACCGGCGCCAGCAGCCGCTCGAACGACGAGCCGCCCGCCCGCGGGAAGCCCCAGACCAGGGCGCCGACCGCGAGGCCCGCGAGGATCCAGAGCGGCCCCGTCATCGCGCCGCCCGACTCGTGCGCGTGGTGCTCCTTGAGGCCGCGCCGCTCGCCGAAGAACGTCAGCATGACCATGCGCCACATGTAGAAGCTGGTCGAGAGCGCCGCCGTGAGCCCGACGACGTAGGCGAAGCCGGGCAGCCACGGGAACGCGAAGTTCGGGTTCACGTGCGCGCCGTGCAGGATCGCGTCCTTGCTGAAGAAGCCGGAGAGCGGGATCACGCCGGTGATCGCGATCGTGCCGACCATGAACGTGACCCACGTGTGCCACATCTCGTGGCGGAGCCCGCCGAACTTCCGGATGTCGGTCTCGTCCTTCATCCCGTGCATCACGGAGCCCGCGCCGAGGAACATGCAGGCCTTGAAGAACGCGTGGGTGACGAGGTGGAAGATCGCCGCCCACCAGGCGCCGACGCCGACGCCGATGAACATGATGCCCAGCTGGCTCACCGTGGAGTAGTCGAGCACCTTCTTGATGTCGTTCTGCGTGAACGCGATCAGCGCCGCGAGCACCGCGGTGAAGAGGCCCGTCACGGTGATCACGGCCATCGCCGTCGGCGAGAGCGCGAAGAGCGCCGCGAGCCGGCTCGTCATGTAGACGCCCGCGGTCACCATCGTGGCCGCGTGGATGAGCGCGGAGACGGGCGTGGGGCCGGCCATGGCGTCCGGCAGCCAGATGTAGAGCGGGAACTGCGCGCTCTTTCCGCAGGCGCCCAGGAAGAGGAAGAGCGCGGCGAGCGTGAGCGCCGAGCCGACCGTCCAGCCCTCGAAGATGCCGGCCGCGACGGTGCGCGTCGGGTCGAGGCCGTCCAGCGCGCCCGTGAGCTGGCCGAAGTCGACGGTGCCGAAGAGCGCGATCAGCGAGAAGATCCCGAGGATGAACCCGAAGTCGCCGATGCGGTTGACGATGAAGGCCTTGCGGCCCGCGTACGCCTTCTGATCGTCGGTGTACCAGAAGCCGATCAGCAGGTAGGAGGCGAGCCCGACGCCCTCCCAGCCGACGAACATCACGACCAGGTTCGCGCCGAGGACCAGCGTCGACATCATCGCGATGAAGAGGTTCAGGTAGGCGAAGAAGCGCCACGGGCTCTCGTCGTGGCTCATGTATTCGGTCGAGAAGATGTGGATGAGGAAGCCCACACCCGTGACCACGCAGAGCAGGACCGCCGTGAGGCGATCGACGGAGAAGGCGAGATCGACCGGGACGCTGCCGATCTCGAACCACCGCCACCAGAGCTCGTACAGCTGTGCGTCACCGCCGAGCGTCACGCGATAGAAGCTCGCGGCCGCGACGACGAACGCGCCGAAGACCGCGCCGAGCCCGATCAGGTGCACGTTGGCCCGGCCGAGCCGCTTGCCGAGCAGACCGTTCGCCGCCGCGCCGAGGAGCGGCAGCAGGACGATCCAGTGCAGCGCGTTGGCGGTGCCGGCGGTCCCCTCGTTGAGAAAGGGGATCACCGTCGACTGGAACCACTGCTGCATCCACTGGGAGATCGCTTCCAAGAGGGCGCTCCGTCAGTGCTTGAGGGCGTCGACTTCGTCGACGTTGATGGTGGCGCGCGTGCGGAAGACCGCCAGCACGATCGCGAGCCCGATGGCCGCCTCGGCCGCGGCGACCGCCATCACGTAGAACGCGATGACGTGGCCGCCCATGTCGCCGAAGGAGCGGGCGAAGGCGAGAAAGGTCAGGTTCGCAGCGTTGAGCATGAGCTCGACGCCCATGAAGACGACCAGCGCGTTGCGCCGGACGAGGACCGCGGCGACGCCGATCGAGAAGAGGATCGAGCCGAGCACCAGGTAGTGCGAGAGCGGGACCGTCTCCATCAGATCCTCCGCTTCGCGACGACGACCGCGCCGACGATCGCCGCGAGCAGCAGGATCGAGGTGGCCTCGAAGGGCAGCACGTACTGCGTGAAGAGCACCTTGCCCACGCCTGCCACGGTGCCGAAGCCCGGCGGCAGCGTGCCCAGCGAGCTCTGCGGGCCGCCCTCGAAGACGACGTAGGCGCCGGCGGCGATCGCGAAGGCCGCCGCTCCGCCGAGGATCTTCCAGAGCGTGATCCGCTCTCTGCCCAGCTCCTGCTCGGTGAGCGAGAGCAGCATGATCACGAACAGGAACAGCACCATGATCGCGCCCGCGTAGACCATGATCTGCAACGCTGCGATCAGGTGGGCGGAGAGCACGACGTAGATGCCTGCGATCCCGAAGAAGGTCGCGACGAGCGCCATCGCGCCGTAGATCGGGTTGCGCGCGAGCAGCACGGAGAAGGCGCCGACGACCGAGAGCAGCGCGAGCGGATAGAAGACCCAGCCCTCGCCCAGCATCTCGATCGACGCGCCGAGCAGCGGACTCACGCGCGGACTCCTTCTTCGGCGAGCTTGCCGAAGGGCGTCGGGTACGGGCAGCGGTGCTCCCGGATGTGCGTCTCGAATTCGTCCCGGAACTTCTGGATCATCGACTGCACCGGCAGCGCGGCCGCGTCGCCGAGCGCGCAGATCGTCGTGCCGAGCCCGATCGGCGGGTACGGCGCGATCGCGTTCACCACGGACTGCAGCAGCTGCAGATCCTTGGGTTCGCCGCGCCCCTCCTCGATCTTGCGGAGGATGCGCTCCATCCACGGCGTGCCTTCGCGGCAGGGCGTGCACTGGCCGCAGGACTCCTCTGCGTAGAACTTCGAGATGCGCCAGGTCGCGCGGACCATGCAGGTCGTGTCGTCCATGACGACGATCGCGCCCGAGCCGGCCATCGACTGGATGTTCTTGAGCGCCTCGAACTCGCAGGCGACGTCGAGCTCGCTCGGGAGCAGGATCGGCGCGGACGTTCCGCCGGGGACGACGCACTTGATCGGCCGACCACCCGGAACGCCGCCGCCCCACTCCGGCTTCATCAGGAGATCGCGGTAGCTGAGATCCATCGGGATCTCGTAGGTGCCCGGCTTGTTGATGTGGCCCGAGAGACAAACGAGGCGCGTGCCGCCCGACTTCGGCGTGCCGAGCTGCACGTAGCTCTCGGGCGTCAGGTTGAAGACGAGCGGGAGCGTGTTGATCGTCTCGACGTTGTTCACGACCGTCGGCGCACCGTAGAGCCCCGAGACCGCAGGGAACGGCGGCTTGAGCCGCGGCCAGCCCTTCCAGCCTTCGAGCGAGTTCAGCAGCGCGGTCTCTTCGCCGCAGATGTAGGCGCCGGCGCCGCGGTACGTGTAGACGTTCAGCTCGAAGCCGGTCCCCATCATGCTCTTGCCGAAGATCCCGGCCGCGTAGCACTCGGAGATCGCCGTCTCGAGCATCTCCCACTGCTCCAGATACTCGCCGCGGATGTAGATGTAGCAGGTGTGCGACTGCAGGGCCCAGCACGCGATCGCGATGCCCTCCATCAGCGAGTGCGGGTCCTGCTCGATGATCTCGCGGTCCTTGAACGTGCCCGGCTCGGACTCGTCGGCGTTGATGACGAGGTAGG
>CAYHCR010000394.1:0-4636 GCA_964354895.1 uncultured Myxococcales bacterium
CGTACGCTGGCAGAGCTGCTCGGCCAGCGGGCGGTCGTCGGCGAAGGCAAGCTGCTGCGCCGGGCGATCGAGCGCGATGAGGTGCCCTCGATCGTGCTCTGGGGGCCGCCCGGTTGCGGCAAGACGACGCTCGCGACGGTGATCGCCCAGGCGACGAAGCGCCATTTCATCTCACTCTCTGCGGTGCTCGGCGGCGTGGCCGAGCTGCGCGCGGCCGTCGCGGAGGCGGAGGGTCGACGACGCTCGGGCACCCGGACGATCCTCTTCGTCGACGAGATCCACCGGTGGAGCCGCTCGCAGCAGGACGCGCTGCTGCCCCACGTCGAGCGCGGCACGCTGACGCTGATCGGCGCCACGACCGAGAACCCCTCGTTCGCGCTGAACGCGGCGCTCCTCTCCCGCGCACGGGTCTTCGTGCTCGAGCCGCTCGCGGCCGAGGAGCTCGCGGCGCTGCTCGGCCGCGCCCTGAAGGACGAGCTGCGCGGCCTGGGGAAGGAAGCGTTGCAGGCGGAGCCGGAGGCGCTCGCGCACCTCTCGCGCGCCTCGTTCGGCGACGCGCGGCGGGCGCTCTCGGCGCTGGAGATCGCGGCGGCGGAGGCGCGCACGCGGCCGGATCGGACGGTCACGCTCGTCGACGCCGAGGCGGCGCTCGCGAAGAGCGGGCTGTCGCACGATCGCGCGGGCGAGGCGCACTTCGATCTGGCGAGCGCGCTGATCAAGTCGCTGCGCAACGGCGACGTGGACGCGTCGCTCTACTACGCGGTGCGGATGATCGAGGGCGGCGAGGATCCCCGCTACCTCTGCCGCCGTCTGATCGTCTTCGCGGCCGAGGACGTGGGGCTCGCGGATCCGCGCGGGCTGCAGCTCGCGCTCGACGCGTTGCGCGCCTACGAGATGATGGGCCTGCCGGAGGGGCGAATCCCGATCGCGCTCGCGGTGAGCTACCTGGCCGCCGCGCCGCGCAGCAACACCGCCTACCGCGCGTGGGACGCGGCGAAGGCGTGTGTCGCGGAGACGGGCCCGCTCGCCGTGCCGATGTTCCTGCGCAACGCGGCGACGGGGCTGCTCAAGCAGCTCGGCTACGGCGAGGGCTACGTCTACCCGCACGACGCGCCGGGACGGCACGCGCCGGTCGACTGTCTTCCGGCAGAGCTGCACGGCCGGCGCTTCTATGAGCCGGGGGAGCAGGGGCTCGAGAAGGCGATCGCCGAGCGCGTGCGCTGGACGCGTGGGCGGGTCTCGGAGGGAGAGAAGCCGTGACGAGGTTCGTGCTGGCGGCCTTGCTGCTCGCCCCGCTCGCCGCGACGGCGAGGCCGTTCGGCCCGTTCGGATCGACCGGACACCCGGTGACGAACGAGGCGGCGCGCGGCGCCGAACGGCCACGCGCGCCGCGGGCGATGAGCTTCGACGCCGAGCTCCTCCCGAGCGCCGCGCGCGCGTCGAGGGCGCCGCGTCCGCCTGACCCTTTTGCTGATCATCCGCTCGGGCTCGCGTTCGCGCTCTACCGGGACGTCCTCACGAAGATCGACGGGCCCCGCTGCGGCCACGCGCCGGTCTGCTCGATCTACGGCCGCGACGCGGTGCGCCGACATGGCCTCGTGGGGCTCGGTCTGGGCGTCGAACGACTCTGGCGGGACCAGCAGAGCTCGCCATGGCTGCCGCTGCCGCGCCTGCGCGCGCCCGACGGATCGACGAAGGCGTACGACCCGCTGCCCTTCAGCGCGGCGCCCTTCTCGGGGGCGAAGCAGTGACACACCTGTTCCTCGCGATCGTGCTGGCCGCAGCGGTCCCGGCCGCGCCCGGCGCCGCTTCCGGTGGCGCAGACCATCCTGACGCTGCCGCAGCCGCGGACGCTGTCGCAGACGCTGTCGCAGCCGGGGACGCTGTCGCAGCCGCGGACGCTGTCGCAGCCGCGGACGCTGTCGCAGACGCGGTCGCCGCCGCAGACGCCGCCGCTGCCTCGGCCCCGGCCCTGCGCGCCTTCGCCGATCACCTCTCCGCCGCAGGCGACCACTACCGCGCGATCGGCGAATACCAGCGCTACCTGTTCCTGCACCCCTCGGCCGCGGACGCCGCCTCCGCCCGGCTCGCGATCGGCCGCGCCTACCTGCTCGGCGGGCGCCCCGCCGACGCCGCGCTCTATTTCGACGGCCTCGCCGCCGCGGAGGCAGACCCCGCGATCGTCGGCGCGTGGCGCTGGTACGCGGCGCTCTGCCGCGTGGAGGATCGCGATCCCGCCGCCCGCGACGATCTGGAGGCGGCCGCCGCCGTGCTCCCGAAGAAGCGCGCCCGCGCCGCGCTGCTGAGCGGCCTCGTGCTCGCGCGAACGGGCGACGACGACGGGGCCCTCCTCGCGCTCCGACGTGCCCGCACCGATCCCGCGCTCGCTGCAGAGGCCGACGCGATCGCCGCGCGCGTCGAGTCGTTCGGTGACGCGCTGCCGGACAAGAGCCCGGTCGTCGCAGGCGTGCTCTCCGCGATCCTGCCCGGCGCGGGCCACGCCTACGTCGGCGAGTGGGGCCTCGCCGCGGCCGCCCTCGGCTGGAACGCGCTGCTCGGCCTCGGGCTCTACGAGACGATCGACGCAGAGCTGTGGGGACTGACGGCCGCGGTCGGAGGGCTCGGCTCGATCTTCTACCTGGGCGCGATCACGGGCGCCGCGGCGGCCGCACATCGCGTGAACCGCGACGCGCGCATCGCCGCGACGGACGCGCTCGTGCAGGACCACGCGCTGCTCGACCCGCGCACGCCGGAGCCCCCGGCTACACCGCCGCGAGGAAGCTCGGACGCCAGATGACGACGCGATCCCGTCCGTCCTGCTTGGCGCGGTAGACCGCCTCGTCCGCGAAGTGCAGCAACCGCTCGGCCCCCGTCGCCTCGCTGGACGGCAGGCTCGCGAGGCCGATCGAGACCGTGCAGCGCAGCGCCCGCTCGCCCGCGTACAGGTGTGCGGCGCTCTCCTCGCGGATCCGCTCCGCGACCGTCAGCGCGCCCGCGACCGAGGTGCACGGCAGCAGCACGCAGAACTCCTCGCCGCCGTAGCGCGCGACGAAGTCGGTCTCGCGGACGCTCCCCTGCAGCACGGTCGAGAACTCGCGCAGGACCGTGTCGCCGACCTGGTGGCCCCAGCGATCGTTGACCTGCTTGAAGCGATCGAGATCGAGCAGGATCAACGCGAGCGGGTCGCCGTAGCGCTGCGCCCGGCGGAACTCCTCGCGCAGGCGGAGCTGGAACCAACGGTGGTTGTAGAGCGAGGTCAGCCCGTCGGTGACCGAGAGGTGCTCGAGCTCGCGGGCGTGCTCCCGCAGCGCGGCGAACTTCGCGCGCGCCGCGAGCAGCGACCGGACCTGGGCGAGCAGCTCCTCGTCCCGGCCGCTGCGGGCGAGCACCGCCGTGGCGCCGAGCTCGAGCGCCGCGGCGCGCAGCTGGGGATCGTCCGCAGGATCGAGGAAGAGGATCGGGACGAGCTCGTCGGCGGGCAGGCGGCGCAGCACGCCCCGCAGCGCCTCGAGGCCGCCGGACGCGTCCGCCGGCGCGACCGCGACGAGATCGAACGATCGCGCGGCGAGGCGTCGCGCCCCGAGCTCGGCGGTCGCGACCGACTCGACGTCGTGCCCCTGCGTGAGCAGCACGGCGATCGCGTGGTCGAGGCGAGGCGTGGCCTCGTCGATGACCAACACGCGTGCTGCCGCGCGGCGCGCGTCCACGAGAGCCCCCTTCGGAAGGGGCGGACCGTAGCAGATATCGCCCGCCGGGCGGCAAGCCAGCTTGACGCGCGGCGGGCTGAATCGTAGACGCGGCCGCATGAACGATCGCCTGCTGCGCGCCCTCCGCCGTGAGCCCGTCGACGCGACCCCGATCTGGATCATGCGCCAGGCGGGTCGCTACCTCCCCGAGTACCGCGCGGTGCGGGGGAAGACCTCCTTCCTCGGCCTCTGCAAGTCGCCGGAGCTCGCGGCAGAGGTGACCGTCCAGCCGATCGACCGGCTCGACGTCGACGCCGCGATCCTCTTCTCCGACATCCTCATCCCCGTCGAGGCGATGGGCATGGAGCTGCGCTTCGACGAGGGCGAGGGGCCGCGCCTGCCCAAGCCGCTGCGCGACGCCGCCTCGATCCGCGCGCTGAAGCGGTTTGATCCGTCGGTCGAGACGGGCTTCACGCTCGACGCGATCCGCGCGAGCAAGAAGGCGCTCGGCGGCCGCGTGCCGCTGCTCGGGTTCGCCGGCGCGCCGTTCACGCTCGCCGCATACATGACCGAGGGAGAGACGAGCCGGAATTGGCTGGAGATCAAGACGCTGATGCAGACGCAGCCGGCGCTCGCGCACGAGCTCTTCGGCCGCATCGCGGACATCGTCGGCGACTATCTCCTGGCGCAGATCGAGGCGGGCTGCGACGCGGTGCAGCTCTTCGACTCCTGGGGCGGTGAGCTCGGGCCGGACGACTTCGCGACGTGGGAGCTGCCGTACGTGTCGCGGATCGTGGAGCGCGTGAAGGGCAAGGCGCCGATCATCTACTTCGGCACCGGCATGTCGACGCTGCTCTCCGGGATGAAGGCCACCGGCGCGGACTGCGTCGGCCTCGACTGGCGCATCTCGCTCAGCGTGGCCAAAAACGAGGCCGTCAAGGCCAACGTGG
>CAYHCR010000395.1:0-4634 GCA_964354895.1 uncultured Myxococcales bacterium
CGTCGGCCGTCGCGCCGCCCGCTGCGCTCGCGATCTGCGCCTGCAGGACGCGGATCTTCACGCCCGGCGCGATCTCGAGCTTGACCTTGCCGTCCTCGAGCAGATCGATCCGGCCGAAGATCCCCGACGCGGTCACGACGTCATCGCCCTTCTTGAGCGCCGCGATGAACGCCTGGTGCTGCTTCTGCTGCTTCTGCTGCGGCCGGATCATCAGGAAGTAGATCACGCCGAACATCAGCAGCAGCGGCAGGAACGTCCCAGCCATGCCGCCGAGGCCGTCGGGCGTACCCGAGGCCTGCTGCGCGAGGAAAAGCTCAGAGAGCACCGCGAACTCCCGTACGTGACACGGCGTCGTGAGACGCCGATCGGCAGGAAAAGGCGGCGGGTTGTACCCCAGCGACCGGTGTCCTACAAGCGCCGACAGCAGCGGCGGGGACCGACCGGGGGGCCCGAATAAAAAAGGGGCCGAGGCGCCCTCTCTCGCCTCGGCCCCTTCCCTCTCCCTGCAACGGCCCGCGGGCGGACCGACGAAGGGGAGGAAAGCAAAGGCCCGGCCGGCGCCGCCACCGGTCGCAAGTGCCCGGAAGATCGAGGGTCGGGCTCGCGACCCGCCCAGGCGATCGCGACAGCGCTGTCACGGCGGGCCGACCCTGACCGAACTTTCTAGCGGGCCTTGTCGGCCGCGCGCTTCTTCAGATCGGCCGTCGCGTCGGGCGCAGTGGAGGCGGCGTAGCGGCCGTAGAGCGCCTTCGCCTTCGCGGTCTCGCCGAGCCGCTCGCTCGCCATCGCCAGCCCGAAGAGGGGCGCCGCCGAACCGGGCGCGAGCGCGGTGGCCTGCTCGAAGTCGACCTTCGCGAGCGCCGCTTTGCCTGCCCCGAGCAGCGCGTTGCCGCGCCCGACGTGGGCGTTCGCCCAGCCCGGCCGAAGCTTGAGCGCGAGGTCATAGAGGCCGATCGCGTCGGCGTACTTCCGCTGGACGTACAGCGCGTTCGCCTCGTCGTACTTCTGCTTGCCGAGCACGAGCGCGTCGGAGGGCGGCGTCGTCGGCGCGGCGGCGGTGGGCGGTGGGATCGCGGAGGAGCCCTTGCCCGCGAGCTTCTCCCTCGCCTTGTCGAGGTTCGTGCGCGCCCGCTGGCGGAGCTCCGCGCTCGAGGTCGGGTCGTCGATCACCTTCTGCCAACGCTGGATCGCCTCGGGAAAATAGCCGAGGTGCGCGTACGCCAGCCCGACGCGGAAGAGCGCGTCCGGGCTCTTCGGATCGGCGGCGACGGCGTCCTGGTAGGCGAAGAGCGCCTCGCGGGCCTTGTTCTGGCGCAGCCAGGCGTCCCCCTCGGCCATCTTCTTCGCGCTCGTGGCGGGATCGGGCGCGCCGAGGTGGAGGATCGGAGCAGAGGCGGGGGTGGCCGGCACGACCGCGGCCGCGAGCTCGGCCTTGAGCTGCACGACGCGCGCGAGCGCCTTCTCCACGTACTCGCGCTCCGACTCGCGCTTCTCCATCGCCGCGTACTGTTCGTAGGCCCGCGCTGCGCCGGCGCGATCGCCGACCGCGAGGTACGACTCGGCGAGCCCGTAGACGCCGTCGGGATCTTCCGGCTTGAGGCGCGTGTAGGCGAGGTAGGCCTCGACCGCCGCGCGGTAGTCGCCCGTCTTGCGGCTCGCGAAGCCGAGGTTGTACTGGGCGAGCGCGAAGGCCGGCTCCGCCGCGACGGCCTTGCGAAACTGCACGATGGCGCCGGGGAGATCGCTCTCGAGGAAGGCGAGCGACCCGAGCTCGTTGTGCGCGGCGGCCCAGCCGGGCGCGATGTCGAGCGCGGCCAGGTACGAGCGGCGCGCAGCCGGGAAGTCGCCGGCCTCGCGCAGCTTGTCGCCCGCGTCCTTCTTCGCGACGGCGTCCGGCGGCGGCGCGGCGGCGGCGGCAGAGGGGAGGATCAGCCCTGCGAGGAGCAGTCCTGCGAGGAGACGGGCGGAGAGGAGGCGTCGCATCGGGGGCAACGTAACGCCGCGCCGGGCCTGCCTGCAACGCGGCACGGGAGGGATCACGGCAGGCGCTCGAGGATCGTCGTGATCCCCATCCCGTAGCCGATGCAGAGCGTCACCGCCGCATACCGCAGCTCGCGCCGCTCGAGCTCCGAGAGCGCGGTCGCGACGAGCATCGCGCCGGTCGCGCCGAGCGGGTGGCCGAGCGCGATCGCGCCGCCGTTGACGTTGACCCGCTCCGGATCGATCCCGAGCTCCCGCGCCACGATGATCGGCACCGGGGCGAACGCCTCGTTGATCTCCCAGAGATCGATCGCGGAGACCTCGAGCCCCGCGAGGCGCAAGGCTTTACGGCTCGACGGGATCGGCCCGGTCAGCATGAGCACCGGGTCGGAGCCGGCCACTGCCGTCGCGAGGATGCGCGCGCGCGGCTTCACGCCGAGCAGCTCCGCCTTCTCTCGGCTCGCGAGCAGCACCGCCGCCGCCCCGTCGACGATGCCCGAGGAGTTGCCGGCGTGGATGACCCCGTCCTCCTTGAAGACCGTCCGCAGCCCCGAGAGCGCCTCGGCCGTCGTGCCGGCGCGGGGGTGCTCGTCGCGATCGAAGGAGCGGGTGCCGCCCGCGCCGTCGTCCACGTCGAGCGCGAGGATCTCGCGCGCGAAGCGCCCCTCGTGCTGCGCGATCGCCGCCTTGTGCTGGCTGTGCGCCGCGAACTCGTCGAGCTCGAGCCGCGAGAGCTTCCACTCCTCGGCGAGCAGCTCTGCGGACATGCCCTGCGGCACGAGCCCCGGGAAGCGCTCCTGCAGCGCTTTACTCTGCGGCCCTTCGCCCGGCCCGTTCATGTCCGAGCCCATCGGCACGCGCGTCATCGCCTCGACGCCGCCGCCGAGGCCGAGCTCCGCGTGCCCGGCGAGGATCGCGTGGGCGAGCTGGTTGACGGCCTGGAGCCCCGAGCCGCAGAAGCGGTTCACCGTGACGCCGGGCAGCTCGATCGGCAGCCCCGCGGCGAGGATCGCGCCGCGCGTGATGTTGAGGCCCTGCTCGCCGACCTGGGTGACGCAGCCGGCGGCGACGTCGTCGACCTGCCGCGGATCGACGCCGCTGCGCTCGAGCACGCCGCGCAGCACGTGCCCCAGGAGATCCATCGGGTGGGTGCCGGCGAGGCTCCCTTTGCGCTTACCGCGGCCGGTGCGGACCGCGTCGAGGATCACCGCTTCGCGCATGACGTCTCTCCGATCGAGGCACTCCCTTCGCGCCCCGGCCGCCCGGCGTCAAGCCGAGGCGGTCACTCGAAGGGGTCACGCGAAGGGGCGTCGCCGCTGGATCGTCTGCTCGCGATCGGCGCCTACGCTGACCGCCGCGATCGGGACGCCCGTCAGCTCCTCGAGCCTCGTGACGTAGCCGCGGGCCTCCTCGGGGAGGTCGTGGAACGAGCGGCAGTCGCCGAGCGGCTTGGTCCAGCCCGGCAGCGTCTCGAAGACCGGCCGGCACCGGCCGAGCTCGTCGCCGTCGATCGGCACCTCCTGCAGCGTCACGCCGTCGAGCTCGTAGGCCGTCGCGATCTTCAGCTCCCCGAGGCCGGTGAGGACGTCGAGCTTCGTGAGCGCGAGGCCCCAGAGCCCGTTCACGCGCGCGGCGTAGCGCAGCGCGACCGCGTCGAACCAGCCGCAGCGCCGCGGGCGGCCGGTGGTGGCGCCGTACTCCTGACCGATCTCGCGCAACTTCTCGCCGAGCGCGTCGGTGAGCTCCGTCGGGAAGGGCCCGCTGCCGACGCGCGTGGCGTAGGCCTTCGCGAGGCCGACCACGCGGCCGAGATCGCCGGGGCCGACGCCGCTGCCGATCGCCGCGTTCGCCGCGACGGTGTTGGACGAGGTGACGAAGGGATAGGTGCCGTGATCGACGTCGAGCAGCGTGCCCTGCGCGCCCTCGAAGAGCACCCGGGCACCTTCGCGGATCTTCTGCGCGAGCCAGCCGCCGGTCTCCCGGGCGAAGGGGCGCAGCCGTGCGCCGAGCGGCGTGTACTGCGCGAGCGCCGCGGCGACGTCGGGGGGCGGGCCTCCGAGCGCCTGCAGTCGGGCTGCCGCGTGGGCCGCGCTCTTCTGCAGCGCCGCCTCGAGCTTCTCGGGCCGGACGAGCTCGTAGATCCGCACGCCGCGGCGGCCGATCTTGTCCTCGTAGGTGGGGCCGATCCCGCGGCCGGTCGTGCCGATCTTGCCCGCGCCGGCCTGTCCCTCGGAGAGCGCGTCGATCGTGCGGTGCCACGGGAGGATCACGTGCGCCTGCTCGCTGAGCAGGAGCCGGCCGTCCACAAAGACGCCCTTCTGGAGCAGCTTGTCGATCTCCCCGACGAGCACGCCCGGATCGACGACGCAGCCGTTGCCGCTGACGCAGAACTTTCCTGCGTGCAGGATGCCGCTCGGCACGAGGTGGAGGACCGTCTTCTCGCCGCCGACGACCAGCGTGTGGCCGGCGTTGTTGCCGCCCTGGAAGCGGACGACGACGTCCGCCTCGGCCGTGTAGAGATCGACGATCTTGCCCTTGCCCTCGTCGCCCCACTGGGCGCCGACCACCACCACGTTCGGCATGATTACCTCGCGGGCCGGGAAGCTACACCCAAGGCCGGATCGAAGGCGCGGATCGCGTCGGCGAGCGCGGCG
>CAYHCR010000396.1:0-4634 GCA_964354895.1 uncultured Myxococcales bacterium
GGCGGCGCTCTTAGCATGAAACCGGCTGAGGTAAAATCGGCGCGATCCGAACGGCCCCGAAGGGCCGCGCGAACCCCGGGCGAGGTCAGGCCGTCGCGACGACCTCGGCCCGACCTGCCTTGCTCTTCTTCTCGACGGGCAGGACGGCCCACGGCTCGACCGGCCCGTGGCGGCGCTCGTAGTTCAGCCGCAGCTGATCGACCGCCGGCAGGATCGAGTCGAACCACGCCATGCCGGGCAGCTCCTGGATGCGCTTGGTCGCGTCGTGCAGCGGCTGGCGCGACTCCTCGTCGGAGAAGAGCGTCGCGGCGAGCTCCTCGACGAAGGGATCGTTGCCGACGCCCGTGCCGACGATGTCCCAGAACCGCTTGAGCGCAAACGTGCAGATCTGCTGGGCGCGCTTGTCGTCCTTGAGCCGCTTCTCCGCCTGGTAATAGTAGAAGGCGAAGTGCTTGCGCTCCTGCTGCGCCATCCGCGCGAGCAGCGTGCGCAGCGCCGGGTTCTTCGTCCGGACCTCGAGCGCCCGCTGGGCCGCGGCCGCCGTCAGCTCGTTGATCGCGCCCCACGTCATGTGCGTCGCGATGAACTTCGGCGTCGAGTACGCGAAGGCGTGCGAGAGCACCGCCTCGACGAGCTCCTTGAGCGCCGAGCCCTCGGTGACCTTCGTGTACTGGTCGGCGGGGACGGGGTGGCCGCAGGCGGTGAGGAACCTGTCGATCGCGCGGCCGTGCCAGAGCTCCTCGTAGACCCACACCGAGAGGAACGCACAGAGCTCCGGATCGCGCGCGGAGTGTCCCGCGAGCAGATCGCGCATGTAGAGGATGGTGTGCGACTCGGTGTCCGCGATGTATCGAAGGAAGCGGACCTCGCGATCGGTGAGGCCGATGCGCCGGGCCTCGTCGAGATCGAGGTCGTCCGTCTGCACCGCGCCGCTGAGATCCACGAACTTGTCGATTGCGAAGTCGGCCATGTGGCGTCCCCTTCCGAAAAGGCGGCGGAATGTACCCGAAGCGGGCCGGTCGGCAACAGCAGGGCCCCCCGGCTCCGCAGAAGCTGCGGGTGGAGCGCGCCCGCGTGCGGTCGGTGGCGCGCGCGGCTACGCTCCGCCGCCGTGGCGCTCCGGTTCGAACGCGGTCCCAGGAAATTCTCCTACGCCGAGGTCTACGCCTCGATCGGCCTGCTGGCCGTCGTCGTGGCGTGGCTCTTCCCGTACCTGACCTTCCTGCAGCGGGCGTGGCCCTCGTGCGCCTTCCGGGAGTTCACCGGCTACCCCTGCGCGAGCTGCGGCATGACGCGCGCGTTCGTCCGTTCGGCGCACGGCGAGCTCGCGCATGCCTTCGAGGTCACGCCGCTCGGGTTCCTTCTCTTCTGGGCGATGGTGGTCTTCTCGATCGTGACGCTCGTGACCTTTGCGGTGCCGGCGCTGCCGCGGCCGGTCGTGACGCTCGACTCGGACGTCGCGCGCTGGACGGCGCGGATCGCGCCCGCGGTGGTCGTGGCGATCAATTGGGCGTGGCTCTGCTGGCAGACCTTCACGCACGGCGCGCCGCCGGCGTGAGAGGGAGATCAACTTGAACATCTGGATCGACGCGGACGCCTGCCCCGGCGCCATCCGCGAGATCGTGCTGCGGGGCGCGCAACGTGTGCAGGTCTGCGTCACGTTCGTCGCGAACTCGTCGCTGCGCCTGCCCCTCTCACCGCTCGTGCGCAGCGTGCAGGTCGGCCGCGGGATGGACGTCGCCGACGCCCACATCACGGCCCACGCCGCGGCCGGCGACCTCGCGGTGACGCAGGACATCCCGCTCGCGGCGGCGCTCGTCGCCAAGGGCGTCACGGTGATCGACGTGCGCGGCGAGACGCTCGACGAGGACAACGTCGCAGAGCGGCTCGCGACGCGGAACCTGCTGACGGAGCTGCGCGACGCCGGGATGACGCTCGGGGGCCCGGCGGGCTTCGCGGCGACCGACAAGCAGCGCTTCGCCGGGTCCTTTGACCGGGAGCTCACGCGGCTCTCCCGGGTGAAGCCGGCGGCCAAGCCGGGCTGATCGCGCCAGCCGCGCGGCCCGGCGATACTCGCGCCGTGTTCCCGCTCTCCCGCCTGCGGCCCCCCTCGTGGATGCCGCTCTGGGTCGCGCCCGTCGCCGGCCTCGCCGCGGTCATCGGGCTCGCGTGGTCCTTCGGCCGCGACGACCGCTGGGTCCGCGAGGAGGGCGCGCGCGCGTGCGAGTCGTCGGGCGTCGAAGTCGCGGCGTGCGAGGCCGGCGCCGAGGCGCACCATCGCACCTGCATGAACTACAACTTCACGCGCGAAGGTCGGCGCAGCGGCCCGCGCCAGCTCGACCGCGACGGCTACGTCGAGTGCATCGTCTCCGGTCCCGACGCGTTTCGTGCAGCGTTGCTGGAGAGGCGGGAGCGGCGGGAGGCCGAAGGACGCGCCGGAGGGAACGCCGGCGCGCTGCGGTAGGGCTGTTGGGGGCGCGCTACCCCCCGAGCCCGCCGACGTGCACCGGTCGCTCCTCGATCAGGCCCTCCGCGCCGAGCAGCCGGAGCTGGTAGTCGCCCGGGGGCAGGCCGATCGTCGTGCGGAGCGTCGAGCCGCAGCGGCAGCGGCAAGCGGTGCCGAGGGGGCGCTCCCGCAGCTCGAGCGTCGTGCCGACGAGCGACGTCGTGACCTCGAACGTCAGGCAGCAGGCGTGCTCGACGCGATGGGTGACGATCAGCCCGAGGCCCGTCGCGGTGACCTGCAGGGTGGGCTCGTCGGACGCGGGATCGGCCGGGCCGCGGGTCGGCGCACGCGGTGTTTCCCCCGCCGCGCAGCCCTCGACGCGGGTCACGCTGGCGCCGGGGAGACCGGGTGGGACGAGGCCTCCGAGCGCGCGACCGAGCCCCGCTGGCGGCGCGGGGGGCGTGGCGACCAGCGGCGCGCCGTCGCCTGGCGCTCCTGAGACGGAGGCCGCGGCCGGTGCGGCGACGGTCGGCGCGGCGATCACGGGGTCCGTGGCGCGAGGCGCGCCAGGGCGCGGCGCCTCGGCGCAGGCCGCCACGGCCAGGAGCAGCAATGCCGCAAGGTGTCCCTGCGCAGGTCGCATGGGTCAGAGCTCGCCGGCGGCGAAGACGAAGTCACCGTTGCCGCCGACGTCGACCGCGCTGAGGTCGGCGTAGATCGTCACGCCCTGTCCGCGCGGGAGCGTCGCCATCGCGAGGTCGAACGGCTCCGTCGCGCGGAGGGGCCGGTCCGTGCCGTAGCCCCACTGCGCCTGCGCGGGATCGTCGACGTTGAACGAGAGGATCAGCGGGTAGAGCTGCGCGCCCGCGACCGGCGTCAGCTCGCCGGGGCCGGCCTCGGTGAGGAGATAGTAATTCGCCTGCACGACTTGCCCTTCGGCGTCGAACACATACCGGAGCAGCACCGTCTGCACGGTCGCGCCTGCGCGCTCGAGATAGCCGAACGGGATCGACGCGGCGACGAAGCCGCCCTCGACCGCCGTGAGGCTCAGGTAGCCGTAGCCGGTGACGGCGCCCTGCGTGAGCGCCAGGAGCGAGAGATCCCAGCTGCCCTGCACGACCCGGGCGTCGTACGAGGCGGGCGCGTCGCCGACGACGTAGGCGGTGCGCGCGGCGACGTCGATCACGCCGTAGCGCAGGGTCGCGCTCGCGATCCCTTCGCCGGTGCCCGCCGCGAGGGTGCCCTGCAGCGAGAGCCCGGCGGCGTCGAGCGCGGTCGCCGCGACCTTGTCGGGGTTCGTGAAGGTCGGCACGACGCCGCCGGCCTGACCCGCCGCGAAGTACGCGCGCAGGAACCCGCGCCAGTCGTCGAGCCCCGCGACCTGGTCGTAGTCGGCGCGGTAGAGCCCCTGGTTGGGCGGGAAATAGATCGCGAGGCCGGTGGCGCGGGTGGTCGTCGCGCCCGCGCGCGTTCCGACGACGACGCGGCGCAGCGCGAGGCGGACCTCCTCGCGCGCCGCGGCGGTGGCAGGCGCGGAGGTCGAGAGGCGGGCCAGCAGGTCGCCGAGATCGACCATGTGGAAGGACTGGCGCGGATCGGCCTGCTCGCCGAAGCGGAGCGCCGCGTTGCGCTCGCGGCCGACCGTCGTGGCGTCGGCCGCGACGACGCCGGCGAGCGCGCGGGAGGCAGAGGAGATCGCGGCGCGCAGCGACGGGAGCTCGGTCAGATCCACCAACGAGAGCGTGATCGTCGCCGAGGTGCCCTCGGTCGCGGCCTGCGCCGCAAAGCCGTCGAGCAGCGCCTCGCCGAGCGCGCGCGGCCCGGTCGTCGGCTCCCGGGTGAGCAGCTGCAGGCTGCGGTAGTCCCAGCCGTGGCCCGGCTCGAGCTCCTCGGACGCCAGCAGATACTCCCCGTACGGCGCGAGCGCCTCGGCCACCTCGTAGGTCGCCATCAGGCAGGCGTCGAAGCCGATCAGCGCGAACCGATCGAGCCCGCCGGCCTGCAGCCCGGCCTCGATCGCCTGCGAGAGCTCCGCGAGGTTCAGCACGTCGAGCTCGCGCGTCGACTCGTCGCCGCCGAAGCCCGGCCACGCGCCGCCGTGATCCCAGAGGATCAGCGCGTAGCGATCGGCCGGAAAGCGCTGCACGCCCCAGGTGACGAAGTCCGCCAGCGAGCGCGCCGCGCCCAT